>JAPKDK010000197.1 GCA_028872645.1 Verrucomicrobiota bacterium | reverse complement strand
GGGTGTCCTTTCGGATGCGGTAAATATCAGCAAGATCCCATTTGGCCAGCACACTGGTATGATGCTTGGGATGGGTGGCCACAGCGCGGCGATACGCCTTTTCAGCATTGTTGATTTCGCCCGCAGTCTTGTAGCTTTGCCCGATGAGGTAGGCAGCCAACGTGGCTTCGTGAGACTCGGGCCAATAATCTATAACCGACCGGAATCCGTCCTTGATGGCCGTATACATGCGGCGTTGTTTGACGAGGCAATGGCTCCACATCAGCTGCGCATGAGGAGCAGCAGCGCTGCGTTCGTAGAGCGTTATGAATTTTTCATACTCAGACGCGGCGGCTTTGTATTCGCCCTTGAGGTAAAATTTTCCGGCCACCTTGAGTTGAAAACGCTCCACCTCGCGCATTTTGGCAAAGGTTTCCACGGGGATTTGTTCGAGGTACGACAACGAGGCGGCGGGCAATCCTGTTACCAACGCAAACCACAAAACCATTGGAAAAATAAGCTTCATTTCTTGTCCTTCTCTTTGCGCGCTTGCAGCCATTTGCTGTACTCGGAGTGGGCGTAAAGTATAACGTTCGCCCCTAGACGATAACAGTCCTCATAAATCTGTCTCGACACGCCGGCATGACCATCCGCCCAAGCATCTCCGATGTCGCCTGGGTGATAGTACACTACCAGCCGACTCTCAACAACCCAACCGTAGGCAACGCGTCCGCCGTGTGGCACCACCATAGGCAAGGACGGAATTCCGCGATGCACGGGATGATCGAAGGGCACTTGTATGGGATCGGCATTGGGCAGGACCTGTCGCATGAGGTTAAAAAACTGACTGTGCCACGCGGCGCTGCCGCCGTTGTCGGCAAAGAGCATACCGTGCTTGTCGGTGAGATATTCGCGTAACGTTTCAATCTCGTTGCGCGACAGCGAAAGCGTTTTTTGGCCGGTGATGTAAACCAGCGGGGGGCTTTTCCCAATGGCAAATTTCTTCATCTGGCCGAGGGTTCGTACCTCTGGCTTGGGCGCAACGTCGTGGCCCGTGTTGGCAGCGTACCAAAGCAGCAGGTTGAGATCGGAATTCAGGTCGAGATCCTGATCCCAGTCGCCGCTGCCGTAGCGCAGGCGGAAGAATCCCACTTTGCCGCGCTTGGTGCCGGGGGCAAAGCCCGCGCCTTTCCCCTCGCCCTGACCCACTTGGTACACATGCTTGGTCAACTCAATCAACTCCAGCTTGATTTGCTCAATGGGCGGCGGATTAAACAGAATGGCACTAAAAGGATTGATGACGAATTTTTTCCGGATGACTTTTTTGATTTTCACCACCTTCTGCTTGAGCATCTCCTCACCGCCGCCCGCGGGCATCTCATAAATTTCCTGACACCCGCTCAGGCCGAGAATGAGCATCACCACCGCCACGAACACCAGCGTGTAGCTGAACACAGCATTAAATGATTGCTTCAACTTTTGACGACGGCGGCCGTAGTACCACGCGTCCTGATCGAAGGGGTTCCAGATTTTTCTCGCGGGCGAGGCCACCGATCGGTTCATCGCCTCCAAGGGCCCAATGCGGCCCAGTGATTTGCCTCCATTAGCTTGGCGTGACAATTGCAACGCGCGTGAACGGTGTTCCACCCACCACACCGTCCAAAGCAATCCCGCGATGAACACCAGTGCCATGCCACCCTGCGCGCACGCCACGCGCGTTTTCACCCAGCCGAGGTGATGGGAGACGAACACCAACCAATGCCACACCGGAAACACGCCCAGCGTGAACGCCAACCACAAACTCCATCGCGGCCAATCGCGCGCGCTTTGCATGGTGCGGAACGTCACCATCACCGCCAGTGCCGCTGCAAACGCCACCGAGAAGGCCACGAGCAAGCTCCGTTCGTTGATGTCCGCGTGCCACGCCCATTGGCTCCAGAGCCCGCACCACGCCATTCCACCGGTGACTGCAAATGTGCTCAGATAAATCACCAAGCCCGCATTCCACCCGCGCGCCTCGCAGCGGAGGCGTTGGGTGCGCCACAGGATTTGCGAACCGCCGAAGCCCACCCAGCCGAGCGCGCTAATCCACAGCGGCCACTCGCGCACCGCCACCGATTCCGCCGACAAACCCAGCCAACAGGCGCCCATCACGAGCATCCACACTTTCGGAACCTCTCGCCAATCGCCCATCAGTCAATTTTGATTTCGCCCAATGGGTCTTCCTTGTTTTCAAATGGATTGACCTCCTTGGGCTTGCCCTTTTTTTCCTGCCCCACGCCGAGCACGTCGAGTGGTTTGATTTCCGGTTTCACTTTGACCGGATTGAGTTTGATCTCAGCCTGCGAATCCGGCTTTGGTGGACCGGCAACCTTGGGATCCGGCTTTTCATCCATCAGAAACGGGGCCACCGTGAGCACCAACATCAAGACTGCGAGGCTCGCGGTGGCAATCACGAGGCTGCGCATCAAGGTGCTTTGCGCAATGGCACCGAGCATCTCGGCCGGGCTTTTGCCGCGCATCTCGCGCATGAACCCGCGCAGTTCATCAGCCGTGGCGGCGCTGTTGCGTTTGATGTTTTTTAAATCGCGCGACATGCTCGCCATCGGCAGCACTCCCGTGCCTCGCGGCTCGGAAGCCACCGCACCCTTTTCCGGCAGACGCGCCATGCGGGCGACCGTGCTCCATTGCTTTTCGCCCTCAAGCAACGCGGGGTCGTCCGGCTTCAACTTGCCGGACTCCAACAACTCGCTCACCTCACTGCTGCTCAACGGACCACGTTGTTCGCCTTCGATTACCACATAAATATTCATTGCGTTTTTTTCTCCTCTTTCAAAATATGATGCAGCTCGCCGCCGGCCTCGCTAATGGCTTCAATGACGGGTTCAAAATATACTGCGGTCACCTCGTGATGCACCTTAAACATCACCGTTCGACGACCAGCGGGGTTTTCGCCCAGTATTCTTTTCAGAGCCTCGCCCAAGATAACAGCAGGAATCTCGCGGCCGTTGAGGTAGGTAACATTGTATTTGTCGATGACCACGCTGGCGTTCATGGTTTGGGGCCGCGTGAGTTCCTGACCGGGCGCTGGTTTCCATTGTAAATGGCTGTCGTCTCGCGCGCGGGCAAGGATGACGAAAAAAATCAGCAACAAAAACGCAATGTCGCCCATCGCCATGGCGGGAATGGTTGCGTCCATTTGTCGGCGTTTGACAATCATTGCACTATCACTGTTTGTTCCTCTTCAATTTGCAGCGTGATGACGCCGCCGGCATCCTCGATGATGCCCGTGACCTGCATCCAATGGCTGTACGGCACTTCCTTGCGACTCTTCACAGCCACAATTTTATCCTCATCACGCGTCTTGTCAGCCAGCTTGAGGGCGATGGCGCGGGCAAATCGTTCGGCGGTCAGCGGGTTACCATTAAGAATAACCGCAGTGCGCGTAAGTTCGACCTCAATGGTCTGGCTTTGTTTGTCCTTTTCCTTTTCCGGCTCGCTGCGGGGCAGCACCTGCGCGCGGCCCTTGTCCGGCTCCACCGAGGCGCATATGAGGAAGAACACGATGAGAATAAACGCGATGTCACTGGTCGCGGTCGCGGGCGGTTCCACCAAGAGTTTTGTGCGCTTCAAATTCATTTGCCCGATTTGTCCCCCTCGTTGAGCGTAAGCTGCAAGGTCACCGCTTCCATTAATTCGGCGGCGCTCTCCTCCACCTCAAGCACGAAGGAATTGATAACGCTGGAAAAATAATTGAACGCTATGAACGCCGGAATGCCGACGATCAGCCCGAAGCACGTGGTGAGCAGCGCCACCTCGATGCCCGAGGCGGCGGCTTGAATGATGTTGCCGCCGCCGGATTGATCCATCTCCACGATATTGTGGAACGCCACAATCATGCCCTGCACTGTCCCCAAAAATCCCAGCATCGGCGCCACGCTGGAAACGATGGCGAGCACCGGTAAATGCCGCTCCAACGCCGCCACGATATGCACGCCGTAGCCCTCCATGCTTTTGACCACTTGTTCTTCCAGTCGCGCGGGGTCGTAATTCAACCGGCTGAGCACGAGATATTTGCGCAACCCGTTGGCGAGGATAGCGGCCACGGGACCGCGCTCGCGATTGCAGCGTTCCACTGCATCCTCGATACGGTCGTTCGTGAGATCGTCCAGCACGGCTTGACGGAGGGATTCATTGTCCGTATCAAGCATTTTAAGACTGCGCCAACGTTCGATAATGACCGCCAGCGCGAGGATCGCCATGATTAGGATCGGCCACATGAAAAACCCGCCATCCAACAGGAGCCCAATGGCGCCGGAATCGAATAGGTCGGAAATCCAGGAGGGTTCCGCCACCGGCTCGGTGACGGGATCAGTTACCTCTGGGCTTTCGGAAGGCGGCGCGGGCTCGTTTGAGGGAGCGTTGGTGCCGGCGGCATTGGTGGCTTGTGCAAAGAGTGTTCGCATGGGTTTGATTCAAAAACTAAAATGAAAAGCTGCACGCGCCTTCAATCATCATTGTCGATGGAATTGGCTTCGGCTTCGAATTGGGCGAGCATTTCCGGCAAGGCCAGCCGGCCACGCGCGTATTTGGCCGCCTCGCTTTCTGGGAAATCCCAACGGCAGCGATTGTAGCGGCGGAAGGCAAAGGCCACATTGTTCGCGCTGCGATAGCTTTCACCGGCCCAGAAAATCGACTGGGCACTGAGATCGTCGTCCGGGAATTTTTTCACAAACAAATCAAACACCTCGCCGGCCTTGGCGAAGGCCTCCTTCTTGTAATGGCATTGGCCCCAGCGAAAACACATCTTGGGCGCAAAGGCATGCTCGCCGAAGCGGTCCATGAATTTCTCCGCGACTTTCGCTGCGATCGTGAAGTTTTCGCGTTTGTAAAAATATTCGTTGATACGAATCATCACGTTGGGAATCAGCGGGCTCTTCGGATAGGTAGCCGCGAGTGTGACGTATTCCTCCAGTGCGCGATCGAAATCTTCGGCTTCCTCGTAGCATTGGGCGAGCTTGTACTGCGCGTCAGCAGCGAGCGTGTGGTTGGGGTGCTGTCGCACAATGAGTATATAGCTGTTGGCCGCCTCATTCCAATCCTTGAGTTCCTGCGAGAATTGACCGCTCAAATACGCAATGCGCGGGAGATATTTTGGATTTGGATAATCCACCATGATTTCCATTAACACCCTCCGTCCGGCCTTGAGCGCTTTATCGCTTTCCTCTGGGCGCTCGAGCTCGAGATTGTTTTTGAACAACTCAAAGTAACTCTCGGCAATGTGAAACTGCGTTTGCACGGCAAGTTGTTGGTTGCCGAAAATTTTACTGAAGGCCGTTACAATGCCGTCGGTGCCAATCGCAACGGGCACCTCGAGACTGAGTGCAGCCTCACCTACCTCCACGCCAGCAGCGGTATCGGTATAGGCGGCAGTGAGTTTGTCGCCGAAGAAGCATTCAATTTCCTTGTCGATGTCGCTGAAGTTCGCAGCGGTCGGTTTCTCACGCGCCTGGAGTTCAAAAGAGCCTGTAAACACACCACTGTGGCTGAGGGTTTCCTGCAGCTTCACGGATTCCTTTTCGCCGCTCTCACTAGAAATAATCAATGTAGCCATGTCGCGTTCGTCGGTAATGTCGAGGTCGGGGTCCCACACCCGCACAAATAATTTTTCGCCCACATGAAGGAGTTCGGTGGCTTTGTCGTAACCCTCGTCGGTAATCTTCACCGACCCATCGGTACTCAGTCGCGCTTCATGCGCCAACTCAGTGGGGGTGTTATTCGGCCGCGCAGCATCCTGATAGATCGCCTGCAAAAC
>JAPKDK010000196.1 GCA_028872645.1 Verrucomicrobiota bacterium | reverse complement strand
AGATAACCGTAGCCGCCGTTGGCTAGCTCGATCAAAAACGTGCGCTGGAACGGGCTCTTGTCCTTGATCTCCAGACCAATTTCCACGAGCACCTCGAACGGCATGGAAACAATCGCCTGATCGCCAATGCGAATGGCCTGCACAATCACCTTCTCCGTGCGCGGGGCATCAGGCGCGGCATACTGCAGGGTTTTCGAAGCATAGGAACTGGCCTTCCTGTGCCAGCCAAGGACCGCCTCGCGTTCCTTGGGCGGCAGCGCCAACACCTTGCGGGCGCGTGCCACTTCGGTCTCGGTGGGGATGCGATAGCGCAGTTCCACCGCGCGCTGGCGCACGGCGATGATGGGGTTGTCGTGATAGGTCTCGATGCCCTTGACGGCGATCCAAGCGGCGGTGGCCATCTTGGTGGCCACCACGCGTACCTGCTCAAAGGGAGCGCGTGGCGGACGTTTACTGTCAAAATCGATATTGTTGATGTCGCCGGAAGCACCGTTGCTCATTAGCGCCACAAAGTTGGCTGGCGGATTCAGGCCGCCTACGCGGTGCGGCATGATGCGCGCAAATTCCCCGAAGTAATCAGCTGAGGCCATGCCCACCACGCGGCCATCCTTTTCGGTAACCCTCGGAATACCGCCGACGTAATGCAGCGCGTAGTTGGCCACCAAACCCAGCGGCTTGCCGCGAGTGGTGCGGGCATACACTACGCATAGCTCCGGATCAATCGGCCCAGCGGGTTTCACAATCGCATCCCGCGGCGGGTTCATGCGCACCTTGTCCTTGAGTCCCCAAGGATTCAGATCCATCCGGCCGGGCTTCAGATACCAGCGGCGGTTGTACACCTCGCTGGCCTCCTCGGCAGACCCAAACCCAACCTTTGCTGGTTCCAGCGATTGGATGGCCTGAATCAGTGCTTGGCGCAGGCCTTCACGGCGCGTTTTTTCATAAGCAATGCGCCCGGGCGAAGTGTCGCCGCCCTTGGGGGCAGTATGCGTGTGGGTGCCGGCGATGAGCATTTGCTCCGGTTTCCAGCCGGTCACCTTGGCTGCGGCTGCCTTGGCTTCATCACACATTTCACGGCCCACACCGATGGCGTCCACCACGGCAATTACCGCGCGTCCTTGACCGTTTTCAAAGGCCACCGCGCGCACGTGCAAGGGGTCATGCACATAGGTGGATTTGCCCGAACGCAATTGGAAGGGTTTCACGGTCGGCGAAATATCCACTGCCGCCGTGCCCACCCGCAGGCCGGCAGCCTGTAAGGTGAGGGTGATCCCGACGGTGAGGGCCAAAAAGAGTGTGAAGAGGCGTTTCATTTAGCTGAGCCTACACTTACTAATTTTCGATAACCAGTATTATTCAAATGCCCACATTTGTAACGTTAAGTCGGAGTAAAGCTCAGAGTACTGGCCAGCGTTTTTATACCGAAGTGAAAATGGTCGGACCGGGGAGGTTCGAACTCCCGACCTCCACACCCCCAGTGTGGCGCGCTACCAGGCTGCGCTACGGTCCGCCAAAGGCGGAGAATGTCGCGCTTGCGAGCGGTTGACAATCTTTTTCGCCCGCAGACACGCCCTCACACTATAATGCCTTAAGGACAATCGTGGTGTAATCATCCGGTTGAACATCCGCAGCAAGATGCGCGTGGCCGGCGTCGTGCAGCGCGGCTACAATTTTTTTTGCCGGCCCGCCCTGCCCTGCACGGATCGTTGCGAGGACGCGCTCATTGCCAAAGAGTTCATCCTCTGCAGAGAGTGATTCCTCCACGCCATCGGTCATCAGTGCCAACAGATCGCCCGGCTCCAATTGCTGCGGTTCGCTGGCGGCGTATTGGGTGTCCGGCCGCAGCCCGAGAGGGATGCCGTTGCGGCGCAGGTCGGGTTTGCTTTTACCTTTGGCATCGAGCCATAGACCCGGCGGATGACCGGCACTCGCGTGGCAAATAGTGCGCGCGGCGGGATCGAGCATCACCAACAGCATCGTCACAAATCGTTCCGCGTCGATGTCTTCGCACAACACGCGGTTAGCCTGCGTAAGAATGTGGCCCACGTCATTGCTGTGGCTGGTAAGGATGCGAAGGTACGCGCGCGTCTCGGCCATTAACAGCGCGGGGCCGATGCCGTGCCCGGTCACATCGCCCACCACCAAGCCGAGGCAACCATTGGGCATTGAAATATAATCGTAATAATCCCCGCCCGCTTCATCCGCCGATTGCGTGAGGCCGGCGATGTCGAACCCATCCAGCGCGGGCGCTTCCTTGGGAAACAACCGTTGCTGAATTTCATGTGCGATGCGCATTTGTTCGTTGGCGGCGTGCAATGCGCTTTCTGCTTCGCGGCGCATCGTCCGCTCGCGCACCTCGCGCACCTCGCGGGCGATGGCCGGCACCAACCGCGCAAGGTTACCTTTCATCAAATAATCGTGCGCGCCGGACTTCATAATTTGCACGGCCAAATCCTCACCAATGCCCCCGGAGATGACGATGAAAGGAATGTCGCGCTCGCTCTTTTGCAGAAGCAACAATGCTTCCGGCCCGTTGAACTCCGGCAGATTGTAATCCGCCAAAATAATATCCCACGGCCGGCGCTGAATGGCTTCGGAAAATTCTGAGGCGGTCTCAACGCGTTCGCTGTCGATTTCGTATCCGCCATTTTGCAGAAGGCCCACCAGCACTTTGGCGTCCAACGCTGAATCTTCAATGATCAATACTCGCAACGGATCGCTCATGATTGCCCTCCCAATTCGCGCACCTTTGCGCCGATATCATCCTCGCGCATCAGCGATTCGCCCACGAGCACGGCGCGCGCGCCGCACGCGGTGAGCCGCTCTACATCCGCGCGCGAATGAATGCCACTTTCGGCCACCAATAAAGTTTGCCGTAAATCCATCCGCGCAGCCAATTGTTCGGTGGTGGCGAGGTCCACTTCAAATGTTTTGAGGTTGCGATTGTTCACGCCAATGAGCGGTGCCTTGAGCGCCAGCGCGCGGTTGAGTTCATCTTCGTTGTGCACCTCCACCAATGCCGTAAGCCCAGCCGCGGTGGCGAGGGCGTGGAAGTGGCCAAGCTGCGCATCATTGAGAATGGCGGCGATTAGCAAAACTGCATCCGCGCCCCAATCGATGGCCTCCGCGATTTGGCGTTCATCGATGATAAAATCTTTTCGCAATAACGGCAAGTTCACCGCCGAGCGGATTTGTTTCAAAAACTCAGGCGAGCCTTGGAAAAACCTTTTATCCGTCAGCACCGAAAGACAACTCGCGCCAGCCGCCTCGTATTCACGCGCGATGGCCACGGGATCAAAGTCCTCACGGATGACACCCGCCGAAGGGGACGCCTTTTTCACTTCGGCAATGAGCCCTACATCACCCCCGCGCGGGTGGGCCAATGCGGCGGTAAAATCCCGCACCCCGCCGCGTTCGGCCACTTGGGCGCGCAACGTTTCCAGCGTGACCGTCGCCGCGGGCAACGCCGCCAGTTCGGTGCGCTTGTGCGCTACGATTTCATCGAGGATGCTCATTCGTCATCGCCTCCCGCCATTCGTTCCGTGGGGCAACCGGCTTGCAACCAGCCGCTTACAAATTCATCCACCTCGCCATCCATCACCGCCTGCACGTTGCCGGTTTGAATTCCGGTGCGGAGGTCTTTGACCATTTGGTAGGGTTGAAAAACGTAACTACGAATTTGGTTCCCCCAGCCGATCGCGCCTTTGTCGCTATAAAAACGCTCCATTTCCGATTTCTTTTCATCCTCGCGTTTGGCGTGGAGCTTTGCACCCAGCAATTTCATCGCGGTGTGTTTGTTTTGGTGTTGGCTGCGCTGATTTTGGCTGGCGGCCACCACGCCGGTGGGCAAGTGCGTGATGCGCACGGCGCTTTCCACTTTGTTGACGTTTTGGCCGCCCTTGCCGCCACTGCGATAAGTATCGATCCGCAAGTCGGAAGGATCGATTTCGATATCCACTTCGTCAACCATTTCGGCAATCACATCCACGCTAGCAAAACTGGTGTGGCGGCGTTTGTTGGAATCGAAAGGCGAAATGCGCACGAGCCGATGCACGCCGCGCTCGGCCTTGCAATATCCGAAGGCGTTTTCGCCGGAGATAATTACGGTCACGCTTTTGATGCCCGCGACTTCTCCGGCGGTCACGTCCGTGACTTCCACCTTCCAATCGCGGCGCTCGGCCCAGCGTTGGTACATTCGCAAAAGCATATCGGCCCAGTCGCAGCTTTCGGTGCCGCCCGCGCCGGCGTTGATGGTAAGAATGCAGTTACTGCGATCGGCCGGATCACTGAGCAACGCGGCCAATTCGAGCGCGTCAAGCGAGGCGATAAATTTATCTGTGTCCGCCGTCACCTCAGCGACGAGCGTGGTTTGGGTGTCCTCGTCTTCATCCGCACCGAGCTCGACCATCACTTGCAAATCATCGAGTTTCTTCTCGGCGGTGCGGATTGGCTCGATGCGTTTGCGCAGGTCGGCGCATTCTTCAACCACTTTCTGGGCCGCCTTGCGATTATCCCAAAAACTATCGACCGCCATTTTTTCTTCCAACGCTTTCAGCTGCGCTTCGCAATTCGGGAGGTCAAAGAAACCTCCGCAGCTTGGCCAGTCGGGCTTCGGTTTCAGTAAGTCGGGCTTGGACGTTGTCGAACATTGTGCGGTTCAATTAGCTGGATTAGCGCCCGATGCCGAGCCCTTTTTACGGCGGACGAGGATGAGCCCCATGCAAACCGCCACCGCGCCCCACGGAAGCCAGTCGCCAGCGCGTTGATAAACCGTCGGCGCGCGCGGCCCTTGGCGGAGGGGGATGGTGACGATGTTCACGCGCGGAGAATGCACCGGCGGCTTCACGCCATGAAAGCGCCCGTACTCGTCGACCCAACAGGTAATGCCGTTGTTCGTACAGCGCACGAGCGGGCGACGCGTCTCGATGGCGCGCCATGCGGCGGAGCGTGCGTGTTGCCATTGTTGATGGCTTTGGCCGAACCATCCGTCGTTGGTGAGGTTCAGCAAAAAATCCACTTCCGGCGTGGCCGCGCGGCGGGCGAGCGCGGGCACGACGTCCTCAAAACAAATAATGACCGACATTTTCGCACGGCCCATATCGAAGACTTCCGGCCCTTTGCCGCGCGCGAAATTCCCAACCGGCGCGAGCTTTTTCAGAAAGGGCAACTCTTCGCCAAAAGGCACGTACTCGCCAAACATCACAAGGTGTTGCTTGCTGTAATTAGCCAAAGCCTCCCCTTTCGGATTGATGAGCACCGAACTGTTGAGCGGCGCGCCCTCTTCAGAACGAAGATCCGCGCCCCACACGCGCCAGATTTTTTTCTCGCGCAAAGCAGCATTTAGTTTTTCCAAACGCGGATCCACCACTTCCGGATCGAGCAAACTCAACGGCGGCACGGAGGCTTCCGGCCACACGAGCAAGTCGGGGTTTTTCTCCACCGCGATGTCCGAGAGATCCATCAACTGCGCGAAGCGTTTGTGTTGTGAAGGTTTGTCGTACACATTCCACAAAACCGTCTGCGGAATACTCGGCTGGATGAGGGCGATTTTTAGTTCATCGCGTTTCTCGCCTAACGGCTGCGCCAACGCGAAGCTGCCCAAACCGACCGCCACCGCCAACAACACGGCAGGCCCCGCCAATTCTTTGAGCATCGGCGGCTCAAACTTCTTTTCACCGCGCCAGCGACACACCAAAAGCAATCCACCCACCGACCCCCAAGCCACCACGGCGGAAACACCCAGCACGCCGGTGAATTGCGCGAGCATCGCGAGCCGCGTGAATTCCAACTGCGACG
>JAPKDK010000195.1 GCA_028872645.1 Verrucomicrobiota bacterium | reverse complement strand
TGCGTAGTCGCCGATGACCTCGAAGTTATTCAGCAACCCGCTACTCCAGCGGTATTTAGCTTCGATGTCCCACAGGTATAAGTCGGTATCAGTGGTGGTGGTTTCTTGATAATTACCGATGTAAGTGGAAGTACTGCCGGAGAAGCCCTTGAGCCATTCGGTTTCCGATGAAGCACCGTCGTATTCCAAGCGCATCGTATAAGCGAGCTGTCGGTTGTCGCCCTTGGCTCTGAGGTTGGGACGTGTTTTACGTATACCATCAGAATCGGTGATCTTGAAGTCTGCGGATGATATACCCTGTGATACGAGGAAGAACCAACTCAAGCCTTCCATTTGCGGGACATCTCCGAAAAAGCCCATCGAACCTTCCATCCAAGTGGAGGGGATAACTTTTTTGTACATAATAGGGCGGTGTACGGAGTAGAACTGGTCCGGCTCATGACGGAGGTTTATGCTGCCGATCGGGATGAGGCTCACACCGAGTGAACGCCAGTTTAGCCAGTCGTTGATTTTCACATCGGCATAAAACTGCTCCAGTTCCAATTCACCATCGAAGCGGCCTCCGTCGTCGTCATCCACGCCGCCATGTTCAAGCTCAAGTTCAGAATTGAAGTAGGCGTTGTCGCTTAGCTTGAAGCCCGGGATGAGCACAAAACGATGCGGGTCAAAATAATTTCCATCGCTACCCTTGGTCATATTGTACTTAGACTCGCCATAGAAATTGAAGCTTAGCCCCTTGCTATTTGTTTGATTCAACCATTCGGGTGGGCGATTGGCGGCATCGGCTTCTTTTATTTTATCCAACCGCTGCTGCATGGCACGGATTTGGTTTTCGAGGGCATCAATTCGCTTATCACCCTGAGCGAATCCATTTAGAGCACCGGCTAGAACAGCTACGGCACAGGTTAATTTCAACAATTTTTTCATTTATGTTCCCTTGATAATGAGACTCGGTCTCGATTGACTGCAGAGAAGATAATGAGACTCATTCTCAGTGTCAAGGGCTTTTTGTAAATAATTTTAGAGGAGTGGATTTTTGTGAATTACCCTGTAAAAACAGACCTCAATGGTCTTTGTTTTTGCATTCACCGAGTTTTTTCATCTCTTCGCAGGAGGCGTTGATTCGCAATTGCTGCGATTTCACGGAAAAGCCCAATTTATGAGAAATCTCATTTTCCAGTTCATCGAGCTTGTCGCTCTCGAACTCCACAATTTTGTCGCAATCATCGCAAATGATGTGGTTGTGGTTCGGGTGATCGGCATAGTTGGGGTCGTAAATCTTGTAGTCCTTGCCGAAGTCCATTTCGTGCACGAGGCCGCTTTCGGTAAGTAAGGGCAGCGTGCGATACACCGTGGCACGCGACACGCTTTCATCGCGTTCGCGGGCCCACTCAAGCAATTGCTCGGCAGTGAAATGCTGGTCGGTACCAAACACCGTGTCCACAATCGCCCGTCGCTGCGTGGTGATGCGGAGATTCTTCTCCTCCAGAAAAGCCATAAACTTTTCTTTCGCCGCCGTTCTGTCCGGTGTGGGCATAGCGGGCAGCTTAAGTAATTGACGCAATCAAGTCAATGCCTTGGCGGTGCACCTTATTCACGGATGCCTTGGCATTGCGCGGTATGCTCCGACATGGCACACTGCGCGCGTGCGCGTGGAACTCATCAACACCGGCAGCGAACTTCTCCTTGGGCGCGTCCTCAACACCCACCACCATTGGCTCGCCCAACAACTCACGCGCAGGGGCTACATGCTCGCCCATCAACAAACCGTACCCGACACCGGAGAAGCCATCCAAGCCGCCGTCCGCGAAGCTATCGCCCGCGCCGAGCTCGTCCTCGTCACCGGCGGCCTCGGTCCCACCGGTGACGACCTCACCCGCCAACGCATCGCCGAGCTGCTGGATCTGCCGCTCGAAGAACACGCCGAAACCCGCGACCGCATCACCGCCCATTTTGCAAACCGCAAGCGTACGATGCCCGAAACCGTACTCGTGCAAGCCCAAGTACCCGTGGGCGCCACCGTGCTGCGTAACGACCACGGCACCGCGCCCGGCCTCGCACTACCCACGCCGCGCGGTTGGCTCGTTTTACTTCCCGGCCCGCCGCGCGAATTGCGGCCCATGTTCACCCAAACCGTCGCGCCCTTGCTTGCTGAAAAATTGCCGCCGGAAAATCCCATCACCACTCGCACGCTCAAAACCATTGGCGTGGGCGAAACCACCGTCGAACAACACATCACGCCCGTGCTCAGTGAGTTGATGGCCGAGGGATTGGAAGTCGGCTACTGCGCGCGCGCCGGCGAAGTCGACGTGCGCCTCACCGCGAGCGGGGAAGGGGGAGTGGAATACATTGCTCAAGCCGAAGCCATTGTTCGCGAAAAACTCGGCCCGCGAATCTATGGCGTCGACGACGAGCAGTTGGAAGAAATCCTCATTCGCCAACTCACCGCGAGCGGGAAAACCCTCGCTGTAGCTGAATCTTGCACTGGCGGTTTATTGGCCCATCGCCTTACCAATGTGTCCGGCGCATCGGCCGTTTTCCTCGCCGGCCATTGCACGTACAGCAACGCCGCCAAGCAAAACACCCTCGGCGTGCTAGCCGAAACCCTTGCTGAACACGGCGCGGTCAGCGAAGCGGTCGCCCGCCAAATGGCCGAAGGTGCCCGTGCCATGCACGGCGCGGATTACGCCCTTGCCACCACCGGCATCGCCGGCCCCGACGGTGGTACAGCGGAGAAACTCGTTGGCACCGTCTTCATCGCGTGCGCCACGTCGGAGGGCACGGATGTGGTGAATGCCTGTTTCGCCACCGATCGAGTGACGTTCAAGCAACTCGTGGTGCAACAAGCGATGAATGAATTGCGATTGAAGATTTGCAAATAAAAAAGCCCGCTTGCGCGAGCTGTAAATCAATAGGGAAAATGTCGTTCGAGTCAGTCGTCCCCGCCGTCGCTGCCGATGGCTTCGACGGGGCAGCCTTCCATCGCTTCCACGCACAACGCCTCTTCCTCAGCATTCTCCGGTTGCTTGTAGACGAATGAGTAACCGCCATCCTCGTTGCGCTTGAAATTCTCCGGCGCCGTCTCGCGGCACAGATCGCAGTCGATGCATTCCTCGTCGCAGTAGTATTTCCCTGCGGCATTGTCTTCGTATTTATTCTCTTTTTCAGCCATGATCCAAATTATTGTTCGCGCAGAAGTTACGCGCAATATTTCGCTGAATCAAGCAGATATGGCGTTTTGGAGTGCAGGAAATCCAAATTTTCTCGCTTCATTCCGCATCCCGCCCCTAACCTCCTCCGATGCAAGGCACAAGGCAGACACGGATTTTGGCTACGCTTGGGCCAGTTTCGGATACGGAAGAAACCATCGGCGCACTGCTCGATGCGGGCGCGAATGTGTTTCGGCTCAATATGTCGCACGCCAAGCACGATTGGGTGCGAAGTGTCGCGGGCCACATTCGCGCTGCCGCCGCTGCGCGCGGATGCGTGCCGGGCATCGTGATGGATTTGCAGGGGCCGGCCATTCGAACGGGCGATTTACCCGCGCCGGTGCAATTGGAAAAAGGCGATCGCTTCGACTTCACCGTGGATCCCACCGCCGAAGGCGAGCGTTGCGTGAGCGTCAATTACCCGGATTTTCTCAATGATATCGAGGAGGGCGCGACCATCCTCGTCGACAGCGGTCTCATCCGGATGCGCGTGCTGCGCCTTACCGACACCGTGGCCGAATGTGAAGTGCAAGTGGGCGGCGAACTTGGAAACCGCCGCCACATTAATCTGCCCGGAACCAAAGTTAACCTCCCCGCACTCACCGAAAAAGACCGCGCCGATGTTGCTGTGGGCTTGGAGTTGGACGTTGATTACTTCGCCCTCTCCTTCGTGCGCGCTGCCGCTGATGTGGCGTTGTTGCAGGAACTGGTGGCCGCGCATCCGCGCCCGCCGAAGGTCATCGCCAAAGTCGAGGATCAACACGCCGTGCAACACATTGACACCATTATCGACCAAGCCGACGCCATCATGGTGGCGCGAGGTGATCTCGGCGTGGAATGTCCCTTCGAGGACCTCCCCATTTTGCAGCGCAAAATCGTGCGCGCCTGCCAAGCCATCGGCAAACCCGTTATAGTCGCCACGCACATGCTCGAGAGCATGATCCACGAACCGATGCCCACGCGCGCGGAAGTTACCGATGTGGCCAATGCCGTTTTCGAACAAGCCGACGCTATAATGCTTAGTGGCGAAACTTCCGTGGGTAAGTTTCCCAATCGTTGTGTGCGGGCGATGGACCGCATCGCGCGCCGGATGGAACGCGAACCCGCTGCGCGCTTTCACGAATTGGCCACCCTCACCAACGACCGGCAAAAGCTCGCCAAAGCCGCCGTGAATATGGCCGATGATTTGGATGCACAGGCGATAGTGGTGTTCACTCGCGTAGGTCGGTTAGTGCCCGAGGTGGCATGGATGCGCCCGTGCCGCGCGCCGATTTTGGCGTTGTGTCTCAATGATGAAGTGGCGCGTTCTCTTGCTCTGCATCGCGGAGTGCGGCCGGTGGTGTTGCCGTGGGGAGAAGCGGAAGCGAGCGATGTGGTGGATCGCGCACTCAAAAATCTGGTCGAACAAAACTTACTGGAGCAGGGCGACACCGTCGTAATCGTCAGCTCGCGCAGTGCAGTGGAAGAGATCGCCGATTCAGTGCAGATGGCGAAGGTGAGTTAGTTTGCCAACTTCAAAACCTGCACGGCGTCCGTGGCCAATTCCAGCAACGGTTGCGGATACAGCCCCAGCCCCAACATTCCCAGCAGGCATATCAACAGAACCACCACCTGCGAATCGGCCAGTTTGATGCGAGCGGATTTGGGTTCTTTCTCCGTCCACCATTGGCCGGTGCCCCAGAAAATTTCCCGGATGATTCCGAAATAATAATAAAGCGAGGCCACCACGCCAAGCAACGCCACTCCCACCAACCATGGGAACGTGGCGGTGGGCTCAATCACCGCGCGCAGCAGTAGAAATTTCCCAATGAAACCCGCCAGCGGTGGGATCCCCGCCAGCGAGGCCACGGCGAGCGTGAGGGTCACCGCCATCAGCGGCGAGCGATGATGGAGGTTGGCGAGGATGCTGAGGTCTTCGTCTTCGTCATCGGGGGTGAGGATGGAAATCACGGTGAATGCCGCGATGATGGCGAACAAATATCCGGCCAAATAAACCAACACCGCTGCCGCGCCGCGTTCGTTGAGCGCCACGATGCCGAGCAGCGCATAGCCCGCGCTGGCGATGCTTGCATAGCCGAGCAGGCGCTTGAGATTGCGCTGCCGTAGCGCGCAGAGGCTGCCAAATAAAATGGTGGCCGCCGCCATCAACGACAATAGAGCGGTCGGTTCCAGTAATCGCGGGCCGCCGGGTTGCACTTGGAATGCCGTGTACAGCACGCGCAACAGCAATACAAAACCCGCCGCCTTGGAGCCGATGGCGAGGAAGGCAGCCACCGGCGTGGGCGCGCCTTGATACACATCGGGAGCCCAAACTTGGAAAGGCACCGCGGCAATCTTGAACGCCAGCCCCGCGAGCAGCAGCAGCGCGCCGAGCTGGAACAGCAGAAGCTGTTTCATGTGGCCTGCGGCTAAGCCGTCGGCGATGAGGTTGAACTGCAGCGTGTGTGCGCTGCCATAAATGAGCGCGATGCCGAAGACCATGATTGCCGAGGCCGCCGCGCCGAGGATGAGATACTTCACGCCGGCCTCCAGCGAGCGCAGGCGGTGGCTTTGCAAACTGGTGAGCACATAAAACGTGATCGTGATGAG
>JAPKDK010000194.1 GCA_028872645.1 Verrucomicrobiota bacterium | reverse complement strand
TTCCCGCTCGCCACCGGCCGCCACGCTGAAGAAAGAGTTATAGGCCTTCTCCGGGCTCAGGATGATCGGCATGGTTTTATGCGCTGCACGCGCGGTAATATTCATTAACGCATCACGCGCACCCGAAGCCATTCCCACACCAACCCAAGGCAGGATGCCGGGAATGGCCTGCCCAAGCTGGTAATCGATGGTAATATTTTGAGGTGAAAGATTGGCGCCGGATATCCGGTACTGACCGAGGGAACCTCCCCAAGTGGAATGACCGCCACCGGTGCAGCGACCCGAAAGCCCCTGCACAATTGTGGTCTTGCTCTTTAACGGTTCCAGAGCCGCGAGCCCCTTGGGTAACTTGTGCTGGGTCAGGTCAATTGATTCAAATTTTTCACGGTCGGCATACTTTTGGAACGGAATACTCTCCGGACATGCCTGCACGGCATCAAAGCCGTTACTCTGCAGCACGAACACAAACCGCGGCGGACGCTCCTTACCTTCAGCATTAGCCATCACCCGCTGGATCATCGGGGAAAGCAGCATGGACCCCGCTCCCAACGAGAGCCCCTTCAACATCTGTCGGCGATTCGTGTTCATCTATTAGTCCTCAATCAAGGATTTATTATGGGTTAGAAGCCCCCGTTTTTCAATTATTCATTCACTGGCCCGATGAGCTCCACGAAGTTGCCATCCGGATCACGAAAAACCGTGATACGATTATTGCCCCCCAATGAAACCGGAGTTTCTCCCAGCAGTTTGACCTTGGCCTTTTTAAGGCGCGCCAAAGCGGCGGTCATGTCCTCCACCCGCAGGGTGAGGTAGCTGATCCCAATAGAGGAATGAATAAACTTCTGGTTGGGCATTTTGCCCGGCCGCTCGGGGAAAGCCATAATTTTGAGGCGGGTAGAGGTCGGAGCCTCGCCCAGCACAAACACACGAATCTTGGCCGGTTGATTATCAGTCAAACCAAACGCCGTCGCCTTTTCTGCCGATGCCTCAAAGCCCTTCACTTCCTTGAGCCCAACCACCTCGGTATAAAATTTTGCCGTCTTGCCCAAATCCTTGGCCACCATACCTATGTCGACAATGCCACTGGCAAACTTGGCCGGTTCCGCGGCAAATGAAGTGGTAACAAAAACAACCGATGCGATCAGGGTAAAAATGCGTGTTTGCATGGCCAAAGAATATGCGCCACGCCCACGCCATACAAGGTCACTTCTTCAATCAGCACGCGCGGCCAGAATGCGCGGCATACGGGTCGGTTGACTAAGTGAAGGACGGATTGAAAAGGATCCTGAACTTGAAACAGAAAAAACCCGGACAGGTTTTTTGGCCTCCTGCCCGGGTTGGTCTTCTAGATTCAGCCGGTTTATTACTTGATCATCTCTAGGGCTATCTTGGCTTCAGCGGCCAGGCCCTTGTCCGAGCCGCCGGCAACAGCCTCCAATTCCGCTTTCACAGCGGTCACGGACTCCTTGCTCGCCGACTCTCCCATAATCATCAAGGTTTCACTTTTCAAGTCGGCATCGCCACCCGCGAGAATCCCCTTGACGACTTTTGCGAACTCTTCATTGGCCCCGACCTTCGAAAGAGCCTGAAGCGCGCAGGACCGCGCTTCTGCGTCCTTATCACCGGAGGCCATAGCGCCCAACTTCTTCACCGTTTCCGGGGAGCTGTGCTCCCAGCCCCAGTTGCCGAGAAGAAAAGCCGCAAGAGTGCGCACTTCCAGGGAAGTGTCCTTCAGGACCGCGGCAACCTTGTCGGCGTGCAGCTTTGGCTTGTCCCCCATTTCCGAGAGGGTGGTGAGCCCAGCCAAGCGTTCAGTACCTGAAGAGCTCTCAAGTTTTTCCAGGGCTTCATCCAATTGAGAATCGCCGGTGCCACCGCCGCACCCGGCAAAAAGGGCCACGCATACGAGAAGCACCATTCCCACACGCCAAACGGGGGCTGCGGAAGGAAACTTTTCAGGGGAGGGTGAAACTGCTTTTGGATTTTGGGTGACCATGGGTCTGTTTTTTTCTGTCATATTGATTGGATTGGTTGGGTTGCAAAAACCCCGGATGCCTTTGGAGGCATCCGGGAGCAGTGTTTGACGACAATCTTGTCCAAGTTGAATCAGGGGCTGCTAAATATTATTTTACTGTGATCGTGATTTCGTCTGTGTTCCCCCAATCCTGCCCGGATGATGTGAATTTGATCGTATTGACCTTGCCAGGTTTCAATTTGATCATTTTGGTCATCGTTCCCCAAGTACTCCAAGATCCGGTACTCGTACAAGTGATCGTATCATTAGAACCATTCACAGAGAGGTCGGCGGTTCGACTACCACGTGCTAATGCATAGCGCACCACCATCTTAGCCTCTCCGCCTGAGCCGCCATTGATGTTCGTGAATTCAAGAATCGCACCTGACCCTCTTTGAAAGTCGCAAAACCCCGATCCATGGGACCCTGCATGGTTGCCCATTGCGGCGCACCCTGGCCCTACGTAATTCTCCGCTTGATAGACGGTAGTGCCGGCAGCACCCGGTGCAACCACAACTTCAACAATACCACCGCCGGCACTGTCACAACCAATCAGATGCGTGGCAGCTTTGCCCATAGTAACACCGCCGGCGGAATTAATGTGGCCCTTTACTGTTTTCCCTGATAACCCCAGATCAGCGTCAGTGGACTGCATGGCGCTGCCATCGGCACGCACGAGCTGGCCCTGCGACTTGTTCAAGCCGGACATGGCACTAACGGGAATCGGATTCTCATCCGCACCCGACCAATGGGCGGAGGCCAAGTCGCAGGCGGAAAGATTACGCGTGGTTGCCAGAATGGTGGCGGGGCGTTGTGTGTCCGCGCCCACTGACAGTAGATAACTGGTTGCCCCGCCTCCTATGCGCCGATTATTGAATGTGCTGTATTGGCTCCAGTTGGCCTGTGCCGCTACATTGGCTGCTTGCCTTTCCGCATCGCAAGGCGACCACAATATTTTTGCGGTTCCCAATTCGCTCTTCATCGCGGCGAGAGAGTAGACGGAGCCCAGATCTTCCGTATAGTTTCCGCCATAATGGTTGCTTACCCCCCTAGGGGTGAGCTGCCAAGGCAACCGTGCGTCGTTGTCGTGGGAAAACCCGATAAGAGCTTTACCCATCTGTGCAAGATTGTTCACGCATTTGACCCGAGCCGCTTTCGCTTTCGCTCGTGCCAGTGCCGGCAGCAGCATTGACGCCAATATTCCGATGATGGCAATGACCACCAGCAACTCAATGAGGGTGAAGGCCTGAGGCTTCGATGGATGGGATTTTTTCATGGGGTTATGTCCTTTGCTTTGCTGTGAATGGCCACAGCGGGTTCAGTTTAAAACTTTATGGTGCTCGCACATTGTTCTGATTGCATGTCGGTTCCGATTAAACTCTAGATAAAGCAGCGTATTAATTAACATATATGCGTGAAAATCACGCGCACTAAAGGGACTACTCGTTACTATCCATCATTTTAGACTATAAAATAGGTTCGATGTTGTAAAATCGACCACAATTGTATTTAAAGCAATTGCCGTGCCATTCCCCACCAACGCTTGGAGTCAACTACTCCCAACTCATTCCATCTGTAATCATTGTAGAAGAGTCCCCAGATAATTGCGATTACATTGTTACGCTTATTTGCGTATTTTTTATGTTATTTTGCGACACATCTGGCTTGCCCTTGCCAAGGCAATAGGCGTTTAATTTGAATTATGAAGCGTCGCAAACCTAAAAAGGTCGCCATCGCACTGGAGGTGCAATGGGGCCACAAACGGCACTTGGAAACCTACGCGGGTTGCCAACGCTATGCTGATGAAGCCGGCTGGGACTGCTCCATCACCCCCACCACGCCTAACCTGCTCAGAATGGAGAATGGGAAGCCCTCCTTTGATGGGATTCTTGCCCGGGCCACTCCCGCTTTGGCATCCACAGCCAAACGAATGAAGGTGCCCTTGGTTAATCTATGGCTCAATTCACCGACTCAAAACCTCCCCGGCGTCTTTGGTGATTTTGTATCTTCAGGAACCATGGCTGCAGAGCATCTCATCGGTCGCGGATTCAAACGTTTTGGTTACCTGGGTTTCTTGCGTGATAAGGATGCGGGACTGCAACTCACCGGATTTCGTAATCGACTCAAGGGAGAAGGGCTTCGATGCATCGCCCACCGTTTTTCACGAGAGAGCGTCACCGACAAGGCGCGAGGGTGGAAAACCTTTATTGATGATCTGGGGAAATGGGCCGATTCTTGGGAACCCCCCATCGGAATCTTCGTGGTCAACGACCTCTTTTGCCGTTACCTAATTGATGTGTGCCGAGCAAAAGATCTTCACGTGCCACAAGACGTGGGAATTGTGGGATCCAGTAATGAACCAACCATTTGTGCCTCCCCGCCTCCTACCCTGACCAGCATCGACTTGAGCTGCGAACAAATCGGTTATCGAGCTGCCTCACTCCTTGACCGAATGATGAAAGGAGCCAAACCACCCAAAACCCCCGAGCTGGTGCCGCCCCTTGAACTGATCCCACGCCAATCCACTGATTCCTATGCCGCCGATGACCCAATCGTCTCCCGTGCCCTGCGATTTATTGCCGAGAGCGCTCACCGGCCCATCAAGGTGATCGATGTGGCAAATGAAACGGGAGTCAACCGGCGCACCTTGGAACGGCGATTTAGTGAGTCGGTGGGACGCAGTATTGCCGGCGAGATCACTCGGTTACGACTGGCGCGCGCCAAGCGGCAATTGGTGGAATCGGGATCCCTATTAAAAACGGTGGCCCGTGCCTGCGGCTTTCGCAATGCCGACCACTTCCACAAGGTCTTTGCGCGTGCCGAAGGCATCACCCCCACCCAATACCGCAAAAAGCGACAGTAGGATCTGCTCGTCTACGTTTTGTTTTAGTCTTTTTGTGACACGCTCGGAGCCTGGGAAGTTGCGCTTGTCACTTCGCCAAAGCGCGACCCGTATGTCCGGCATTCTGGTCGCGCATGGGCCACGGGAGATTGGCGGCATCTGCCGGATATCGGAATAGCTCCTCTTGATTAACACCACCGCATCAATCCTCTTTTGCGTGGATGTCCTTGAACAGATATGGCGGGAGGTGCAGGATGGCGCTGATGAAAAACACACTGATCGCTTTGTTTGCCATGGCATTGTGCCTGCCCCTTTCGGCACAGGACAAACCGAAACCTGATGCCGCAAAGAGTAACCTTGAATGGCAGAAGGAGGAGATGTGCCAATTCGTATTTTTTGCAGTGCTCGAAGGTCTTTATCGCGATGGAGTTCAGAATGAAATTGTCGACGCAATCATCGGCGACAAGATCGAAAAAAAAGAGAACAAGGTGAAGACGCACTTTGTCTTTCGCTGCAAACTCTGCCATGCAACCTACGAGGCGTTCCGGACCTACCGGAACCGGCCGGCCTTTATGCAAACCAAGGGGGCATCGACCTTCGGTAAAGGAGCCGACCTCGCCCTGCTGAAACAATTAGGCAGCAAAGATGCCCGCACCCGCATCTATTCCATGGGGGCATTGGTCCGGCCCTGGATCATGCACCGGATCAAGGAAACTCGAAAAACACCTGAGGAAAAAACCGCCATGAAAAAACGGTTTGAAAAGTACGCCCAAGAAGGAGCCGATCTGCTCAGGACACACAAGAGAGCCAAGGATGGCTTTTATCTGGATTGGAAGTTTTATGGAAGCTGCCAAGCGTGCGAAGCGGCAAAGGATCTTGGCAAAGCGGGCTTTTAGTCCCGATCCCAAAAACGTCTCCAGCCAAATCCAAACTCCCAGACCACAAGCGCGCATTCACAA
>JAPKDK010000193.1 GCA_028872645.1 Verrucomicrobiota bacterium | reverse complement strand
TTGTGCAGCTCCACGGCGTCGCGGAGGGTTTTGGAAATGAACCAGCGCCAATTTTTTGTCATATCTAAGTCTTATGCTTTGAGCACTTTAATGAAAGCATCCTGCGGGATGTTTACCGAGCCGATGGCTTTCATTCGTTTTTTGCCCTTTTTCTGTTTGTCCAATAATTTGCGTTTGCGGCTGATGTCGCCGCCGTAGCATTTGGCGGTGACGTCTTTGCGCATGGCACCGATAGTTTCGCGCGCGATGATGTTTCCGCCGATGGCGCCTTGGATGGCGACTTTGTATTGTTGGCGCGGGATGACTTCTTTCAACTTGGCGGCCAGCGAACGGCCGCGGGCGGTGGCTTTGTCGCGGTGCACGATGCTGGAGAAGGCGTCCACGCCCTCCCCGTTCACCATCATGTCCAGCTTCACCATATCGGCTTGGAGGTATCCGGTGGCTTCATAATCCATGCTGCCATAGCCACGGGTGATGCTCTTGATGCGGTCGTGAAAGTCAATCAGGATTTCGTTCAGCGGCAGCGTGCCTTCGAGCATCACGCGGGTGGTGTCGAGGGTTTCGGTATGTTCGAGCAAGCCACGTTTGTCGCCGATGAGATTCATCATGTCACCGATGTTTTCATTGGGGCAAATAATGAAGAACCGGACGATGGGTTCCTCGATCCAGTTAATGACGGAGGGGTCGGGCATATGCGCGGGATTATCGACCTCCACTTTGCTTCCGTCGGTGAGCACTATTTGGTAAATCACGCTCGGATAAGTGGCGATGATGTCCATGTCGAACTCGCGTCGCAGGCGTTCCTGAATGATTTCCAAATGCAACAGCCCGAGGAAGCCACAGCGAAAACCAAAGCCGAGTGCAACCGAGCTTTCGGGTTGGTATACAAACGCAGGATCATTAAGTTGTAGTTTGGCAAGACTGCCTTTGAGGTTCTCGAAATCAACGGAGTTGATTGGATAAATACCGCTGAACACCATCGGCTGCACTTCTTTAAAGCCGGGCAAAATGGGCGCGGGATCGCTGGTGTCGGTGATGGTGTCGCCCATTTTCACATCACGCGGGCTGCGAATATTGGCGGTGAAATAACCTGTTTCGCCCACCCCGAGGCAATCGCGCGAATAAGGTTTGGGGTTGAAGCTGCCGACCTCTTTCACCTCGACGGTCTTTTGCGAATGATGGAGGCGGACCCGAATGCCGGGCCGCAACTCGCCATCAAAAACGCGTACGTGAATGATCACGCCTTTGTATGGATCGTAAACTGAATCGTACCCGAGCGCTTGGAGTTTGCCGCCCGCGGTGGGTTTGGGCGGCGGCACGAGTTCCACGATGGCCTCTAAAATATCTTCGATGCCGGTACCTTCCTTGGCGCTGCACGGGATTGCGTGGTCGCCAGGGATGGTCAGCACGTCTTCGATTTGCTTGATGGCGTTGGGCACATCGGCGTGCGGCAAATCAATTTTGTTGATCACCGGAATGACCTCAAGCCCTTGCCGGTTGGCGAGGTGGACGTTGGCGACAGTCTGGGCCTCCACGCCTTGCGCGGCATCGACGATGAGCAGTGCGCCCTCGCACGCGCTGAGACTGCGAGAAACTTCGTAGGAAAAATCCACGTGCCCCGGTGTGTCGATGAGATTCAGCTCGTACTCATGGCCATCCTTGGCGGTGTACATCATTGTCACCGGATGAGCCTTGATAGTGATGCCGCGTTCGCGCTCGAGGTCCATCGAGTCGAGCAGCTGATCCTCCATCTCGCGATCGCTCACCGTGTTAGTGAACGAAAGCAGCCGATCCGACAACGTGGTTTTCCCGTGGTCGATGTGGGCAATGATGCTAAAATTTCGTATATATTTGGGGTCCATCCTTGAAACCTTCAAACGCGTCCGCGAGACGATACTCGCAAATTGCGTAATGAAAAGAAAATTGCTATCGGAGCGAGGCCCGCGCGAGGTTTTGGCCCTGTTCCAGCAAATGCGCTACACCGGCTTCGGTGGGGGCTTCAGCGTAAATGCGGAGGACCGGCTCTGTGCCGGATCCGCGCAGCATCAGCCAGCAGCCGTTACGGGCGGTGAATTTCACGCCATCAAAAGTTTGCAACCGCTCCACCGGAGAGCCGAGAAGTTGCTTGGGTGGATACACCGCGCATTGGGTCATCAATTCACCGCGTTTTTCGAGTGGGAAATGGGTGTCCAAGCGGTCGTACCGGTGCGGTGAATATTCGCTGTCCAATCGGGCGAGCAGTTTGGTAAGTGGTAGTTTTTCCATCGCGAGCAGTTCGAGCATCATCAAGCCAGCAAGCAAGCCGTCGCGTTCGGGCACGTGGTTGGGGAATCCTACGCCGCCGCTTTCCTCGAAGCCGAGTAACACGTCGCCGCGCAACATTTCTTCGCAAATATATTTGAAGCCGACGCCGGTCTCGGTGAGTTCGAGGTCGTAACGGCCGCAAATAATATCAACCATCGAAGTAGTGGTGAGCGCTTTCACCACCCTCCCCCGCCCCTGTCGGCGCAAAATAAAATGCTCAAGCAACAGGCAAATAATTTGGTGAGTGGTCAGCGCATTGCCGCGGCCGTCCATTCCGCCAATACGATCGGCGTCGCCATCAGTGACGAGGCAAAAATCCACCGGCTTGCGCCGAAGAGCCTCCGCCGTGGCGGTGTAATTGCGAGCGATAGGTTCAGGATTAATGCCGCCAAAGTTGGGATCGTGCGCGCCATTGAAAGTAGTGACTTTGCAATTGGTGCCTTCTAGCAATTCCTCGAAGCACCCTGCCCCTACACCAAACAACGCCTCGTGCCCAAAATGCAAACCGCTCTTTGCGATGAGTTTGAAATCCACCAACTTGCGTAACGCGCGATAATAACGCGGCCGAACATCCTCCACGCGAATCAGTTTGCGTGCGTGCGCCTTTTTGAATGGCATCGAACGCACGGGATGCTTTCCAATCAGTGCCTCCACGCCGCTACAGGTATCCGGATCCGCCGGGCCGCCGTGGTGGAGTTTGAGTTTATAGCCATTAAAGCGTGCGGGATTATGGCTGGCGGTGAGCATCACTCCCGCTCTCCCCTGCCCCGCCTTGACTGCCCAGGAAACTGCCGGCGTGGGCGTGGGGGTGTTCGTGAGGATCACTTCGTAGCCATTGCCCGCCAACACTTCGGCTACGGTCATTGCAAATTCGTCTGAAAGAAAACGTCGGTCGTAACCCACCACCATCCGTTTGCGGGTGGTGCGGGTTTTGCGGCGACGGAAATAATCCGCCGTGGCCTGCGCCACGGCTCGCACATTGGCGAAGGTGAAATCTTCTGCCATTACCGCGCGCCAGCCGTCAGTGCCAAACTTGATGTTGGGATGATCTGTTGTCATCAGTTGCGTTTTCGGTTTTTCTCCACGGTGGCGCGCATTCGCGTTACGGCTTGTTTCATATTGCGTTTGCCGAAGAGTCCCGTGCCGCTCACGAAAGTATCCGCTCCCGCGTGCGCACATTCGGCGGCGGCGGCCAAATCCACGCCTCCATCCACCTCGATCCGATAGCCGAGGCCGCGCTGGCGACGCCATTCCCAGGCTTGTTGCACTTTGGGCAGGCATTCCCCCATAAAGGATTGGCCGCCGAAACCGGGGTTCACGGTCATTACTAGCAGCAGATCAATTTTATCGAGATAAGGCTCGGCGGCGGCGATGGAGGTGGGCGGGTTCACGGCAAGGCCGACCTTAAGATTTAGATTACGAATTTGCCAAATGAGATCATTCACTTTTTGGTCCAGTTCGGCGTGAATGATAATTTGCTCGCCGCCTGCTTTGGCGAAAGGTTCGATGAGGATTTCCGGGCGCAAACACATCAGGTGCACGTCAAAAAACATTTTGTTTTTTGGCCGGAGTGCTTTCACAACATCAGGCCCAAAAGAAATATTTGGCACGAAATGGCCGTCCATTATGTCGAGGTGCAGCCAATCGCCACCGGCACGCTCGGCGCGTGCGGCCTCTTGCTGGAACTTTCCGAAATCCGCCGCCAAAAGCGAGGGGGCAATTTTCATAGCCGGTATTAGGCGGGAGCCGGCGCGGGAGTGCTGCCGAGCCCTCCATCCTCGTCGTTAGTTTTTTTCTGGAGCTTGTCGTCGGACAATGGCGTGGACGCTTCTTCACCACTTGGGCCATCACCGCCTTTGCCAATGTCTTTGGGCGGAGTGAACTTGCCTGTACGCACAATTTCCTCCACCTGTTTGCCGTCGAGCGTTTCGTATTCCAAGAGGCTTTCCGCGATGACATCGAGTTTGTCGCGATTGTCACTGATCAGTTTCTGGGCGCGTTCGTAGGATTCCTTAGTAATGAGCATCATCTCGGCGTCAATTTTTTGGGCGGTGTCTTCGCTGTATTCTTTGCTTTTCGCCATGTCGCGTCCGAGGAAGACGTATTCATTTTCGCCGCCGTACATCACCATGCCCAGCTTGTCGCTCATGCCGAATTGGCAAACCATCGCGCGCGCCATCTTGGTGGCCTGTTGAATGTCGCCCGCCGCGCCGGAGGAGACATCGCCCGAATACATTTCCTCGGCGATCCGGCCGCCCATCGTCATGCAAATGGTGTCAAGCATCTCGAGGCGCTGATAGTTCAGCACGTCATCCTTGGGTAAACTCATTGTGGAACCGAGTGATTGGCCGCGCGGAATGATAGTGACCTTGTGCAGCGGATGGCAGTGCTCAAGCAACACGTTGATGATCGCGTGGCCGGCCTCGTGCCAAGCGGTGCGTTTTTTGTCTTCCTCGGTCATCGCCATACTGCGGCGTTCGCGGCCCCAGCGAACTTTGTCGCGGGATTCTTCAAGCTCAACCATGCCGATGCGTTTTTTGTTTCGACGCGCTGCCAAAAGCGCTGCTTCGTTGAGCAAGTTCGCTAATTCCGCGCCGGAATATCCCGGAGTGCCGCGAGCAATTACTGAAAGATCCACCTTCTTGGCCAGTTTCACTTTTTTCGCGTGGACTTTAAGGATCGCTTCCCGTCCGCGCACATCCGGCAGGCTCACAGTGATTTGGCGATCAAAACGGCCGGGGCGGAGCAATGCGGGATCCAAAACATCCGGACGGTTGGTGGCAGCAATAATAATGATCCCTTCTTGCGAATCGAATCCGTCCATTTCCACAAGCAGCGCGTTGAGCGTTTGTTCGCGTTCATCGTTGCCGCCGCCGAGCCCGTGGCCGCGGTGGCGTCCTACTGCATCAATTTCATCAATGAAAACAAGACAAGGCGTAACTTTGCGGGCTTGCTCGAACATATCACGAACACGGCTGGCACCCACACCCACAAACATCTCAACAAAATCCGACCCACTGATATTAAAGAAACCAGCGTCAGCCTCACCGGCGATGGCTTTGGCCAAAAGAGTTTTGCCGGTGCCCGGAGAACCCACCATTAGAATGCCTTTGGGGATTCGGCCGCCGAGCTTTTGGAATTTTTTGGGGTCCTTTAAGAATTCCACCAGCTCGCTGACTTCATCTTTGGCTTCCTCTACGCCGGCTACATCCTTGAACGTGATTTTATTTTTATCCTTGTTCATCATCCGGGCTTTGCTTTTGCCAAAGTTCATTGCGCCCTTGCCGGCCATTTTAATTTGGCGGATGAAGAAAAAGTATATGAAGAAAACGATGATCAAAAACGGAAGGATCGTAATCAGAAAACTCATCAATAACGTGCTCTCACGTTCTTGCGTGATGTTGGGTGCTGTGAGGATTGTGGCCTCGTGATCCTTCGGGATGTACGACTCAAAAGTAAATCCGTTGCCGTGCTTTGCTTTTTTGCTTCCGGGTTCCAGGATGGCCTCGCCCGCCGAATTGGTTTTGGCGATGATTC
>JAPKDK010000012.1 GCA_028872645.1 Verrucomicrobiota bacterium | reverse complement strand
GTTTTTTCACTCCAGTTTTCCCCACGTGACACGGACGCGCGCTTGGCGTAAATTGCGGCTGGATGGGTTTCGCAAGTTGTATCGCGAGTTCATAATGAAAACACTGCATCGGTATTTGCTGCGGGAAGTGCTGGCTACGCTGGTGCTGACGGTGGGGGTGTTCACGGCCGTGCTGCTGATGGGCAACGCCATGAAGGAAGTGCTGATGCTGGTGGTACGCGGGCAGGCTTCGCTCATGGGCGTGGGCAAGGCGTTTGTGCTACTGATTCCGTTTGTGATTTCCTTCTCGCTACCGATGGGGTTGCTAACGGCGATGCTGCTGGTGTTCGGGCGGTTTAGTGCGGATCAGGAACTCACCGCCGCGCGCGCGGGGGGCGTAAGCCTCGTGAGCCTCGTGGCACCGGTGTTGTTGCTGGCGGTGGTGTTCAGCGGATTATGCGCGTGGATTAATCTTTCCATCGCCCCGCGCTGCCGCACGGCGTACAAGGAACTAGTGTACGACCTCGCGCTTTCCAATCCCGCCAAACTACTTTCGGCCAATACCTTTGTCTCTGAAGTACCCGGCTACGTGATTTATATCGGCGAACTGGAGCAGGGTACGGATGAGCGCCACTGGGAAATGAAACGGATTCTGCTCAATCGCATTGAGGACGGCGAACTCATCCAGCGCACCCGAGCCGCGCGAGGCGAGGTAAGCTATGATCCGAAATCCAAACAGTACCTCTTTCGCCTCATCAACGCACAAGTCAATGTGCGCGCAGATAAACTGGGAACCGTGTTCGGCGGCGAGGACGAAGGCGGAGAACCCGAGCCTCCAACCACCAACAACCTCGCAACCACCAACAACCTCGCAACCACCAACAACCTCGCAACCACCAACAACCTCGCAACCACCAATAACGCAGCGGCCACGAATACCGTGCCTGAACCGGAAGAGGAAGAGCCCGATCTGTTCCCGAATTCCCCCGAGTGGATGCCGATGGCCGGCGGAGAAATTGTGCTGCCCATCATGCTGGCGAATTTGGGCCGGCAAGCCTTTAAGCCCAAACTAAGCTATCTCACGTTCAACCAGTTGCGCCGCGAAATGATTCGCCATGGCGAGATTATCAATTTGGACCAAAACGGCTCCGTCGCGCTCGTCCATTACGCCACCGTCGATGCGCCCGCACCGGACACCGAATACCAAGTGACGCGCCACGGCAAACCCATCGGCCGCGCGCGCATCACCCACGAAAAAACGCCAACCTATCTCGTCGCTGAAATCATCGGAGGCACATTGCACCCCGGCGATCGCCTCGAGCTGGATCGCACGCCGCTTAAGGTGCAACTGCACCGGCAGATTTCTTTTTCCTTTGCCGCCATCGGCTTCACGCTGGTGAGCATCCCGCTGGGCATCCGCGCGCACCGGCGCGAGACCACCGCCGGCATGGCCATGGCATTAGTTTTAATTTTGATTTATTATAGCTTCATCATCCTCGGGCAGGCGCTCGCGAACCAGCCGCAATATCACCCGCACCTCATCGTGTGGATTCCCGTGTTCCTCTTTCAAGGCGCCGGCATGTGGATGCTGGCCCGCGCCAATCGCGGCAGCTAAAAATGCAAACTCCCGAAACCAGCCCACCCTGCCTTGCGCAAATTCAGTTTCTCACCGGCCAGCCGCGGCGGCATTACATTTGGACTGATCAATTTCCTGTGCGACTCGGCCGCGGTGGCGATTGCACGCTGCGTATTGAGGAGGAGGGAGTGTGGGAGCATCATGTGATGATTGCGCTGAACGACGATAATCGCTTTCAGTTGCGGCGCGTGTCCAAGGCCAGCGTGATGGTGAATGACGAGCCAATGACCGACGACCAACCGCTCACCAATGGCGACGTGCTTGGGCTCGGCTCGGTGAAGCTGCGATTCTGGCTCGGCACCGTGCAGCAGCAGCGACTCTCCACGCGCGAAGCCGCCGTGTGGGCCCTACTGGCGGCGGTCACCGCGGTGCAGATTTGCCTGCTTTTGTGGCTCGGGTGAGCAGAGCCTTGCGATTGGCGCGCCTTCCCGTTAACCTTTGTTCCGAATGAAGCACCTGCTCGATTTCGAGAAACCGTATATCGACCTCCAACAAAAACTGGAGGGCCTGCGGGATCAACCCGATGCAGAAAGCCACGGCGTGGATCTTGGCGAGGAAATCCGCCAGCTCGAGGAGAAAATCGCCGCCAAACAAAAGGAGGCCTACTACAACCTCACCGCTTGGCAGCGCGTGCAACTCGCCCGCCACCCCAAGCGGCCGTACTCGCTCGATTATATTAACCACACCTTCAATGGCTTTTCCGAACTACACGGCGACCGCCTGTTTCAAGACGACCACGCCATCGTGGCCGGCTTCGCCAAGCTCGGCGAACAACGCGTGATGGTCGTCGGCACCCAAAAGGGCCGCGACACCAAGGAAAACATCAAACGCAATTTCGGCTGCGCCCATCCCGAGGGCTACCGCAAGGCACTGCGGTTGATGGGGATGGCCGATCGCTTCGGGCTGCCCATCATTGCGCTGATCGACACCACCGGCGCGTATCCCGGCGTGGCCGCCGAGGAACGCCACATCGCCAAGGCCATCGCAATCAATTTGCGCGAGATGGCGCTATTTAAGGTGCCGATGATTGCCGTGGTCATCGGCGAAGGCGGCAGCGGCGGCGCGCTGGGCATCGGCGTGAGCGATCGCACTTTGATTTTAGAGAATGCCTACTATTCAGTCATCAGCCCCGAGGGCTGCGCGGCAATTTTGTGGAAAGACCGCGCCGCCGCACCGCAAGCCGCCGAGGCGCTCAAAATTACCGCGCGCGATTTGCTGGAGCTGGAGCTGGTGGACGAAGTGGTGCCCGAACCTTTCGGCGGCGCCCACAACGATGCCGAGGCGATGGCCGACACACTGCGTGAAGTGCTCACCACCAACCTTGAGGCGCTGCAAAAAATTGATCCCGAGACGCGCCTGAAGCAGCGCTATCAAAAATACCGCAGCTTCGGCAAGTTCATCGAAGGCTGAGCGATGCTCTATCCGCTCACCTTCGAGCCCATCTTCCAGGAACGCGTCTGGGGCGGACGCACACTGGAAACCCTTTTTGCCAAGCCCCTGCCGCCGGGCCAATGCATCGGGGAATCCTGGGAAATCGCTGACCTCCCCGGCACCGCCAGCGTCATTACCAACGGCCCGCTCGCGGGACATGACCTCCGCTGGCTGATGCAAAACCACGCCGACGATTTGCTCGGTGATCTCCCCCACAACGGCCGGTTCCCGTGGCTCGCCAAATTACTCGATGCGCAGGCCGACCTTTCCGTGCAGGTCCATCCGCCTGCCAACGTGGCCGCGCAGCTTGGTGGCAAACCCAAAACTGAAGCATGGTTCGTAAGTCACGCCGACTCCGATGCGCGATTGATCGCCGGCTTGCGCCCAGGCGTTTCCCGTGAAACATTTGAAGCACAGCTCGGCACCGTGGATTTTCCCCTGTGCCTCAACGAGCTGCCCGTGACTGCGGGCGACGCACTGTTTCTGCCCAGCGGCCAACTGCACGCGCTGGGCGCGGGCACGGTGGTGTTTGAAATTCAACAAAACTCCGACACCACCTACCGCGTGTACGACTGGAACCGCCCCGGCCTCGACGGGCAGCCGCGCCCGCTGCACCTCGCCGAGGCGCTGCAGTGCATTGATTTTGATGAAGAAATGCCGCGCCTCCACGCGCGCGAATACGAGCCGGACAATGACCACGTCACCCGTCTCATTGCTCTGGCACCGGAAGCGTTTCGGCTGGAGCACATTCAAATGGAAACCGATGCCGCCATCGTGTTACCCGGCGAAGGCGTGCGGATCGTGGCCGTAACCGATGGCTGCCTCACGCTTGATGGCGCAGGCGAAACGCTGCAACTCAGCCCCGGCCAATTTGCGCTGGTACCCGCCTGTGCCGAGACCCCCACCGCCCGTGGCGTGGATGCGCAGTTCCTCCTCACTCAAGCGGCATGATGCAATCTGGATCACATCACGAACCAAAAGAAAAACATCCCGTCCGTGATTTTCTCCACCAATTCGTAGTGGGCATGCTGGCCGTGTTGGCGGCCATGCACATTGTGCCGAGCATTCAATATGAAAGGCTCGAGCATTTATTACTGGCCACGTTAGTGCTGGGCGCGCTGAATGCGTTTCTGCGGCCGCTGCTTTTATTGGGCTGCCTGCCGCTGCTGATTCTCACACTGGGGCTTTTCCTGTTGGTCATTAACGCCGGCTTACTGATGCTCACCGGAAAGTTGGTGGATGGCTTTACGGTGGATGGCTTTGGGGCAGCGTTTTGGGGGGCGCTGGTTATTTCCATTGTCACTCTCATTGCCAACAAGCTGACCGGCGGCGGCCAGTCGAATTTCCAATTCCACCGAGCCAAACAAAAAGAAAAAAAATCAGGCTACGATCGAGACGATGACGATGGCCCGGTGATTGACGTTTGATTATTATCTTTCCAAACGGTAACTCACCCGCAATGTGGGTTTCCCTTCTTCATTCCATTGGCGCTCGAATTCAGTGGTGACGTTGGCCAATTCAACCGGCGTTTCCGTGACGGAAAAATCTTTGGCAGGTAAAAAGGATTCCTGCATTTGCTCGAAATACGCGGGGTCATCGGTACGGAGATGGACGATGCCATTGGGAAGGAGAATGCGCCGGACAAGTTCGGGGAAGTGTTCGTCGATGAGCCGGTGGCGGCGGTGTTTGTCTTTCGGCCAAGGGTCGGGGAAATAAATGTGTACGGTATCAAAGGCGTGATTGGGCAGGAGGTATTGGAGGAGATACCGCGCTTCAAAACGGAGGAGGTGGAGATTGGTGAGTTCAGCGCGTCGGCCTTTTTTATCGAGTTTGCGTATGCGGCCGAGCAGACGCTCGACGCCGATGAAATTTTTTTCCGGATGTCGCGTGGCCCATTCCAAAAGAAACCCGCCATCACCACAGCCAATTTCCAATTCGGCGGGATGGGCCACGGAAAAGAGTTCCTCCAGCCGCAACGGTTCGGTCACGGATTCAAACTCATGCAGCAGGCTCATTTTGTTTCCGTGCCGACAAAGAGGGCGAGGGAGGCGGTGTAGCCGTGGAGAAAGTTGTCGTTGCCGATGGGGCCGATTTCGCCGTTGCAGAAAAATCCGCTGAGGCCGATGTCACCGAGATGATGTTGCACGAGGCCGGCGTCGTGGTCGGAGGCACCAAACAAATTTTTGCCGCGCCCGGTGCAGCAGCAAAGGCAGCCGCCATACACGGGATTTCCGTTGAGCGATTCACTGGCGCGATGCATCAGCTCGTCCATATCTTCGCCGGCGCCACGGGCGTCGCGGCGCTGGAACTGCAGCGTTTGCCCGGCACGCGGCGTGCCGCCAATGGCGATGGCGCCGTTTTCTGGATCTGCACCAATGAGGTTGCGAATGAGAAAATCGCCGCGATAAAATTCCTCCACGTATTCGTTGACCACCAATCCCACAAATAAATTGCCGCGGGTTTTTTCTTTGCCGGTGTCGCTGAGGTTTTCAAACGTTTCGTTGAGTACTTCGTATGCGGAGCGGTTGCCGATTTCGTAAATAATATTTTGCTCCGCGCGCGTGATGGTCCATGTTTCACCGATGGGCGTGCAGCCTTGCGAGACGACGCTTTGCAACGCCACGCCGCCGCCCACGCTGAGCGCGACGCCGCCTTCCTCGTACACGTCGCCGTTGAGGTACAACTGCGAAGTCTGATCGGCCAATGTGCCGCTGGCGAACCCGCCAATCACCGGCTTGCCGGGCCACGAGGCGTTCCATTGCGGCAACCACGCTTCGGCATTGAGGTGAAATGGATCCACGAATGTGAGCCATCCGTTGGTGTCCCTCACTCCGGTGGCTTCGGGCCAATACCCGGGGTTGTCGGCTGCCTCCACTTGTTTTTGCGTGAAATGCAGCGCGTCCAGTTTTGCACCGGGCAAATGATGGAGGGCGAGGGTGAGGCCGGGACTTTCTTCCACCTCGCGCGCATTGGCCACCAGACTGCCCCCTGAACAGCCGACGAGCAATGGAATGCGGGCGTGCACGCGAAGGATCTCCAGCAATTCCACAGCTTGCCCAAAAAATTGCGGGGAGGTGAATACCAGCCCCAATGATACTTCATCGCCGGGAAAATTATCACGCAACTGCGCCGCCCAATCTTCAAGGGCGTCCACGTCAAACGCGCCATCGTAATGCGCGGCGATGGAATGACCGGGCTCGGACATCGGCTATAACGCCGCTACGGCCTCAGCGGGTTTGGTGGCGGGGGCTTTGTCCTTCTTGGTGTCCTCCGGCTCCACGCCGTTTTTCTTGTCCATGATTTGTTGTACGATTTGCACGCACAGCTCGGGTTTGTCCACCAGCGTTTTCTGCGCGGCGGCCACGCCTTGGCCGATGAGTTCGCCGGCGTGCTGGATCCACGCGCCTTTTTTGTCAAGCACCCCAAAGCGCAGGCCGGCGTCGATGACGCTGCCTTCCCAATTGATGCCCTGATTGTACATGATGTCAAACTCAGCCTCGGCGAAAGGCGGCGCGACTTTGTTTTTTACGATTTTCGTTTTCACGTGGTTACCGATCACTTGACCGGTGGAATCCTTGAGTGCTTCGCGCCGGCGAATATCGATGCGTACGCTGGCGTAAAACTTGAGTGCCTTGCCGCCGGAAGTAATTTCGGGGCTGCCGAACATGACGCCCACTTTTTCGCGCAGTTGATTGGTGAAAATGCAGGTGGTCTTAGCTTTGCTCATGATGGCGGCGAGTTTACGGAGGGCTTGGCTCATTAGCCGCGCCTGCATTCCCATCGTTGCCATGCCCATATCGCCCTCAAGCTCGGCTTTGGGGACGAGCGCGGCAACGGAGTCGATGACTATGACGTCCAACGAGCCGGAGCGCGCGAGGGTTTCGCAAATGGTGAGTGCTTCCTCGCCGCTGTCGGGCTGGGACACGAGGAGGTCATCAAGATTCACGCCCAGCTTTTTGGCGTACTTGGGATCGAGCGCGTGCTCGGCATCGATGAAGGCGCACATGCCGCCGGCCTTTTGGGCGTTGGCAATGACGTGCAGCATCACGGTGGTTTTGCCGGAGGATTCCGGGCCATAAATTTCCACGATGCGGCCCTTGGGCACGCCGCCGATGCCGAGGGCGAGATCGAGCGAAAGCGCGCCGGTGGAAATTGCCTCGATGTTGTTTTGCGCCCGCGCGCTGCCGAGCCGCATGATGCTGCCTTCGCCAAAAGTTTTGGTGATTTGCGCCATCGCGTCGTCAAGATTGCGTTGCTTGATCTCGCCGTTTTCGGTGGGCTTCTTGGTTGTTTTTTCTGCTTTTGCCATAATATATTTTCTTCCAGTTGTGGGCGTACTGTTCAGACAGTTTGCGCCCGGGTTGCTTATTCGGCAAGCCCTTGTTTTTCCCAAAGGCTTGATTCGATGACATATCGGCGATTAAGGTCGCGGCTATGTTTTCTCACGTTGTTATTTTTTGGACCCAACCCGAGGTGGCCGATGCCACGGAAAAATTGCTCGCCGGCGCGGAGGAATATCTCAAGGACATCCCCGGCTTGCTGCACTATCACTGCGGTGCAATGGCGGGCAGCCATCGGGATGTTGTGGATCAATCCTACCAAGTGGCGCTGAATCTGATTTTTGATGACAAAGCCACGCAGGATGTTTACCAGGAACATCCGCGGCATTTGGAATTTGTGGAGAAAGTGTTCAAGCCCAACTGCGCCCGCGTGGTGGTGTACGATTTCGAGGGCTAAAATCCGCTTGCCAAATATCCGCTTGCCAAAGCCGCCTTGCATCGGGATACTCCGCCCTTCACGGATGCGAGTGTAGCTCAATTGGTAGAGCATCTGCTTGCCATGCAGAAGGTTGTGAGTTCGACCCTCATCACTCGCTCCATTTTCTTTTTCTGTTTTCGTCCTGCAATGCATAACGAAGACAGCTTAACACAATGAAGGGACATTGGTTGTCCTACTTGGAGATAATCAAGGTTGGGATTTTCAAAATCCTTCCCCTTTCCCGACTGATATGCTCCACTCCAACGATGAGTTTGACCAACGAACAGATTGAGGAACAGTTGCTGCAACTCGCCGACGCGCTGGCGCAGATAAGCGAGATGACCGCCACCGCTTTTGAGCAGCGTGATGAGGACTTGAAAACGCTCAAGGAAAAAGTCGCCGCGTTAGAGGCCAAAGCCGGCGGCTAATAATCACGCCGCGCTTTTCTTCTTAGTTTGTAACTAATCGCCGTGCCCGGCGTATTCGGGGGTAACATTGCTTTGACGAGTTCATTGCCCAAAACAACGCATCCCAAATGAAGACGCATCTATTGCAACTATCTTATCTCTTAGTGTTCCTGATTAGCACCAGTGTGGCGGGCCGCGCGCAGGCGAAGGAGTTTAACTCCAAACAAGTGCCAACCGGCGTGCATTGGTTTTTTTATCTGGACGTGGATGGATTTAAGAAGACGCAGCTGGGCCAGTTCGCGCTCAAACAAGCAAAAGAATTCGGGCCGGAACTCGACCTACTGGCCAAGCAATTACAATTTGATTTTCGCAAGGATTTAGATAGCGCGACGCTTTTTGGGCAAGGCGAAGATGAAAAGCAGTGGGCCATGCTCTTACAAGGCAAATTCAAAAAGGCACCTCTGCTGGCCGCGTTGAAGTGGAAAGATGAATTTAAGCGACTGAACGAAGCCGGTCACAAGATCCTCACGTGGCGCGATGGCAAAGGGGATAAGCAGGAAACACACTTTGGCGCTATCGTGAACGAAGGCCTCATTGCGATGGGCAGTTCAAAAAAACGGCTCGTGCAAGCGCTCAACGTGCTCAAAGGCAAAGCGCCAGCGCTACAACCCAAACAACTCGGCGGCTTGAAGCTCAAAAAAGGCAATCACTTCCTCGCCGCCATGGTGAACGTGAAAGACCTTCCCGTCCCGCCCGAAGCACAGGCGTTCAAAGTGCAAAGCATCGGGTTTCGTTTGGGCGAACAGGGCAAGAATCTCACCGCCCAACTTCTGTTGAATTCCGCCGATGCGGATTCGGCCCTCAAGATTCAGCAAATGCTGCAAGGTATGCTGGCTATGGGACAGTTGCAGGTTGCCGTCGTCGATGAACCCGGAGCCAAGAAACTTGCTGAGATTCTGAAAAGCCTCAAAATTGCCCGCGCCAAAAATGTAGTGCAGGTGGACCTCGAATTCCCCGTGGTAAACCTACTGAAACAACTGATGATGAATGTTCAAAAACGCGAAGGCGATCAACCCGGCAAAGTGGAATTGAAATTTGAAATCCAAGGCGGCCCGCAAAAACAAGACCGCTAAAGCCCGATCAACAAAATGGCAGACTCCATCCCAGCCATCGACGACCAGCAGCTCGCCCGCGACGCCCAAGGCGGCTCGCTTGATGCGTTTGAGGAATTGGTGCGCCGCCACCAATCGCGCCTCTTTCATTTCCTCTGCCAAAAAATGCCCAGCCGCGAGGACGCCGAGGATATGGCGCAGAAATCCTTCATTACCGCCTGGCAAAAGCTCCACCTCTACCGAGCCGAAGCCAGCTTTATCACGTGGCTGTACACCATCGCGCGTCGACTCGTCATCAGCCACTATCGCAAGCACGGCAAAGTGACCCTGTGCGAACTCGAAGCCGCCGAATCGGTGCTGGTAGAATCCGACACGCCCGCCGACGAATGCCGCCGTACCGAGGAACACGCCACCCTCTGGCGCGTCGCCCGCGAGGCGCTCAAGGACGAAGCCTACGATATGCTGTGGATGCGGTACCGCGACCAACTCAGCATCGCCGAAATCGCCACCGCGCTCGAGCGCACGAACACTTCCGTGAAAGTGATGCTCCATCGCGCCCGCAAAACTCTCGCCCTCGCCCTTGTAGCCGAAGCCGCCGCCGAGGTCCCCGCAAATTCCGCCCGCACCCTAAATCCGCTGGGCACACCCATGACAATTCTGAACCCCTGCTAATTATGTTTTGCTTTTTAAAACGTTGGAAAATTGATCGCGCCCTCGACGAAGGCAACGCCCTCGCCCCCCGCACCGAAGCCCACGTGGCCCGCTGCGCCGACTGCCGCCATCATCACGAACAACAACGCGCCGTCGTCAATCGCCTCGAACAATCCGCCGCAATGCCCACGCCCGAAGCCTCCGACTTTCTCCGCAGCCGCGTGATGAACGCCCTGCGCGGCGAACAATCCGTGCCGCTCCCCGTCCGCTGGGGCATCGCCGTATGGGCACCCGTTGCCGTCGTGGCCGCCATCGCGATGGTCGGCATTTTGCAAACTGATCCGCAACCCGGACGCCCCCCCGCCCAGCCTCGCCCCAATCCCCCCGTGGCCGAAGCGCCGGCGAAGTTACCCGCCGTGACATTGCCTTCGATGAATCTGCAAGCCGCGCTGCAAAAAGTGCCGGGCCAAATCGCCGCGCCCTACGACCGCGAGCTGCGAAATCTCCAAAGCGACCTTAAATCCGCCGGAAAATATCTCGGTGATATCGTTGGCTATAAACTCGCTTCCAGCGAATAGCTGGAAACCAGACGAAGATCGAGAAAACCCACCCCCGTCCATCTGTAGCGCAGATTTTCAATCTGCAAGAAGGTCAAAGGCCTTCCCCCTTGACTCCCCAGAGTTGTCAATCCCGCCGCCAACCACTATACTTTCTCGGATGAGCCCCTTCACCAAAGTCCTCGCGGCATTCGCGATTTGTTTCACCGCCAGCGCTGCGTCCATTTCTGATTCGCTGAAAACCATCCGCGCCGTCGGCCCCGAAGGCAAAGGCAACGCCGCCGCCGCTCAAGCGTGGCAAGCCCTCGCCCAAGCCAAACCCGCCGCGTTGCCACAAATCCTCGCCGCGATGGACGGCGCGAATCCGCTCGCATCAAATTGGCTGCGCGCCGCCGTGGACACCATCGCCAGCCGCGCCAAAGATTTGCCGCAAATGGAGTTGATGAAATTCATCGCCAATCAAAAACACGATCCGCGCGCGCGGCGGCTGGCTTATGAGCTGATAAAAAACGTCAACCCGCAACTCGCCTCCAAGCTCATCCCGGGGCTGCTCAATGACCCCAGCGTGGAACTGCGACGCGACGCCGTACAGCGCGTGATCGACCAGGGCGCGGACTTAAAGAAAACCAACAAACCTGACCTCGCCCAAAAGCAATATCGCATCGCCCTCGATGCCGCGCGCGACATCGACCAAATCAAAGAAATCACCGCCGCCCTCCGCGCGCTCGGACAGAAAGTCGACCTCCCGCGCCACTTCGGTTTCCTGATGCACTGGACTGTCATCGGGCCATTCGACAACACGGACCGCGCGGGCTTTGCAAAAATTTTCCCACCCGAAAATAAAGTCGACCTCACTGCCACCCACGACGGCAAAGCCGGCAAAGTAAAGTGGAGCCAATTCGTCACCGCAAACGAATACGGAATGGTGGACATCAACAAAGCCTACCCCGGCCCCGGCGATGGGTTGAAAGAAGTGACCGCCTACGCCTACACCGAATACGCAGCCGCAGCCGCACGCACGGTGGAGCTGCGGCTCGGGTGTAAAAACGCATGGAAAATTTGGCACAACGGCAAATTGATTTTTGGCCGGGACGAGTACCACCGCGGATTGCGCATCGATCAATACAAGCTAACAATCAACCTCGCCAAGGGCCGCAACACGTTGCTGGTCAAACTCTGCCAAAACGAACAGCAACAAGATTGGACCAAGGAATGGCAGTTCCAACTACGCGTGTGCAACGCCACCGGCACAGCACTGCTCGCCCCCGATCGACCGATCACGCCCAAAACCGGCACCCACAATAATCAACCCGCCAACTCCACACGCACCCCCCGCAAAAAATGAAATACTTCATCGCACTCACTCTCGCCTTCAGCCTTCAAGCCACCGCCGCGGATTGGAAACAATTCCGAGGCCCTCAAGGCAATGGCGTCACCTCGGAAAGAAATCTGCCGCTCACGTTGAGCGAAAAGAACCTCAAGTGGACCATCCCCCTCCCCGGACGCGGACTGTCCGGCGCGTTGGTGATTGGCGAAAAAACCTTCGTCACTTGCAGCAGCGGTATCACCCAAAACCGGCTGCACATTCTCGCACTGAACGCCAAGGATGGCGGCGTGATTTGGCATCGGCAATTCTGGGCCACCGGCCGCACAATGTGCCACGGCAAAACCAGCGTGGCTGCGCCCACCCCGTGCAGCGACGGTAAAAATATCTTCGCCGTGTTTTCCTCCAACGACGTCATTTGCCTCGACCTCGATGGCAATCTCCAATGGCTGCGGGGATTGACCGCCGATTACGCCAACGTCAGCAACAGCTTAGGAATGAGCAGCTCGCCGCTCCTCATCGGAAGCGCAATCATCGTGCAAGTGGAAAATGACAGCGAATCGTACACTCTCGCTCTCAACAAACGAACCGGAATTAACCTCTGGAAACTCAACCGCCCCAAAGCTGCCAACTGGACCTCGCCCGTACGCCTCACAAACACTCTCATCGCGTTGCAATCCAAGAATGGCATCGACGCCATCCGTGCCGCCGATGGCACCAAGGCGTGGAGCTACGACGGCGGCGCATCCACTATCCCCTCCAGCACCCTGCGCAGCGGCGTGCTCTACGTTCCCTCCCACGGCATCACCGCGCTGGAGCTCAACAAAGCCGACGCCGAAAACACGCCCAAGGAGCTCTGGCAAAGCCCCCGCCTCTCCCCCGGCACGGCTAGCCCCGTGGTACTCGGCAACAAAGTCTTTACCATTAACGGCGCCGGCGTGCTCACCGCCGGCAATCTTGAAAGCGGCGAACGCATTTGGCAAACCCGCCTCAAAGGCCCGTTCAGCGCCACCCCCGTGGCCACCGCCACGCATCTTTATTGCGTCAACGAAACAGGATTGCTTCAGGTGGTGGACACTCGTGGCAAAGAAGGCGAAATCACCGGCACGTTGAATCTCGATGACACCATCCTCGGCAGCCCCGCTGTTGGCGGCGGCGCGATCTATTTAAGAAGCAACACGAAGATTTATAAAATTAGTGAGTAGTGGAAACCAGCCCAACGAACTACTCACTACTCACTACCCCCTCTCCCCGCTCCGGCAATTCCAGTTCGTCGGTCTGGAAAAAACTTTGATAGAGGCGCGGGATTAGGAATTTCAAAACGCTGGCCACGGGGACGGCGAAGATCATTCCGGCGAGGCCGGCGAAGAGGCCGCCAAGTAAAACGACAATCAACGTTTCCAAAATATTCAGGCCCAGCGCTTCGCCAACGAAAGCGGGGTAAAGGAAAAGTTGCTCGACGATCATATTCATTGTCACATACGTGGCACCGACGAGCCCGAGCAGGGTGAGGTCTGCATGGCCGGTGACAACGCAGACGCCGATGGTGAGCACGACGCTGACGAGTGGCCCAAGGAAGGGCAGCAGCACGGTGAGGCCCGCCACCATCCCCAGCGGCACGGCATAGGGCACCCCGAGCAACAGGAAGACGGTGATGTAAATTACGGTTTCGATAATGATAATCCACAGGTAACCGCGCACCCACGTTTTGAGTTTGAAGAAAACTTCGTTGATGACTTCGGCTGCGCTGCGGAGGGTTTCCTCGCTGGTGGTCGGCAGCCACGAGGTTTCGAAAAGGCTTTGCACAAGGTAATCGCCTTCCTTGGTTTCGGCACTATCGCCGCTGTGGCGGCGATGATAGGCGGCCATTTTACCGAGAAAAAAAGAGAAGAAGAAAATCGCCAGCAATGTATTCAGGAAAAAATTGCCGACCGCCCCGAGGATGGATGCTGCAGAGGCCAAGGCTTTGCCAGTGCTGCTCATCACGGACTTCTTTTCACCGGCTTCCTCGCCGGAGCCGCTCATAAATTTCTCCTTTAGTTTTTCAAATGCCTTGGGGTCATCGAGCGTGGTTTTGAGTTCCTTGGCGGCATCGCCGATGAGCGGCGCGCCGGTGGCTTTGCCGACGAGTCCCGCAAGCTGAGTGCGGGCTTTGTCGGCATCAATTTCCTTGGGCTTAACACTGATCGTCACCAACACCAGCCCACCCACGATGAGCAAAAGTGTGAGCACCACGGTGAGCACTGTGGCGTTACACGCGCGGCTGATGGCGGACTGCACTCGCTCGTCTTCCGATTCGGGTTTGGGTTCGACTTTTTTGGACTTGCGGAAGATTCCGTTCATCGCACCCATTATCCATGCGAAGGGTTTCACCAATAAAAACTTCGCCAATCCAAACAGTTTAGAGAGGATCCCATTATTCAAAAAACTGCTCGTATAACGCTGCTGCAGCGGCAAGAAAAAATAGGCAAGAATGAGGCCAAAGAGCACTGCTTTTAGAAAAGTGGCAGTGAGAATAAAAATGCCGATGACCACCACCGAGGCAATGAGCCCGGTGCTGCTGCGCACGAGCTTCATTCGGCGATTGTGCTGCTCGAGAGCAGCGGTTTCCTCGCGTTGAAAGGCTTCCTCAGGAATGCCAAGCTCGCGCGCAATGCGGTGCATACAATCCACCTCAGCCTTGGCGTATTGGTTGTCGGCAAAGGCGGCGGTAAAAAGGGCGCGCAGGAGAATTTCTTTTTCTTCGGCGGTGAGTGACGCCAATCCGGCGCAGACTTCGGCGAGATCGGGCGCTTTGTCTTCGGTGAGCATTTGCTGGAGCTGCGAGGCGGCTGCTTCGCCGTACACATCACGCACCAACGTGGCCACGGCTTGTTGCTCGGTGGCGGAAACCTTGCCATCGGCGCGCAGGACGATGACAAAAAGCTGCAGCATATTTTGCAGCAACAATTTTTCATCCGGATCACCCGCGTGATGCGCGATGACCTCGCGCACGGAACCGACTGCTTTGGATAAAGGGTTCACCAGCGTACCGGTGGCCCGCGAAAAAAACGACGGTGTCTCCATTCTAACCTCCTTCAACGCAACCTAAACCCCACCGCCGCGCAAACAAGGGCGCATTATTCACAAAATCGAGCGTCGGTGCTATTTTTTGAGGTAGCTCGCGCCGCTCTCCTTGAGAAAATTCGCGCGCGCTTTGGCGGGATTGAAATCTTTCGCAAGGCCATACCGTTTGGAAACTGTTTCGGTAGCATTGGGCTGAAAGGCCACTTTCGGAAACTGCATAGAAACGGAAGTCTCCGCCGCCTTCACTTTACCTGCGGTTATGGTGAGAAGATTATTTTTGTGTTCAAACGGGACACCTGCCTTGCGGAACAATTTCAAATCATCAACGTCCGATTCGCAAAAATTTTTCTCGGTCAAGGGCAACTGAAAACGCAATTGCTGGCCCTTCAGTGTGAGGAATTCCATTTTCGCGAGGGCGGATTTCTCGAGCAACTCGATATTGGGATCACCTTCTTCAAAAGTCCGAAAGATGTTTTCGCCTTGCAGATAAGATGACCGCATTATGACGTTAAGTTCCCGGATGAGTGTACCCGCGTTCCGAAGGGTGACTTGTTGCGTGGCACAGAGGCGTTTTTGTTCATTGAGATAAAACGGGTCATTTTCAATGGTTACACTTTTTTTGAGCAACTTCATCCAGCCTAACGATTGCCGTACAACATCTGCCTTAGCTTTAGGTTCAATGCCTTCTTTTATTTCGCCTTCTCCCTCTTTAATAAACCGATCGATGCCCTTGGTGTTGTATTCAAAAATCCAGTTGGCAAAGAAAAACGTGCGCTGACCGTTGACCACCGAATGAAGCTGTTCGCGTTCGGTTTCGCTGAGGCCGTATTCGTGGTCTTCGCCGTGGATGCCTTCGTAGTGTTGCCAGATGACGAGGGTATCGGTCTCGGGATAATGGCGAAAGACGAGGGTTTGTTTTTCAAATTCAATGCAGCCGAGGAGCAGCACTACAACAAGGCAAGCGATGAGTTTCTTTATAAGAAAAATACAATGCGGCCAGCCGGAGTGGCGGGCAAGGGGAAAACTTGCGGTGAGGCGGCTGATGCCGTAAGGTGGCGAAATGATGGCGAGGGGCATTTGGAATTCAACAAAATTGGGACTGCTGGCGGTGATGCTGGTTGGCGGGGGGGGCTGCAAAAAGCCCGACTATGATGGCAATCGGGAAACGGACGCCGAGGCAGGGCATCGACCGAGCCAAATCGAGTGGGGCGTAATTTTCCTGGAGGGCAATAAAGCCGCATATCCGAAGGATCCCGTAAAGGCTGCACGTTGGTTCGAACTGGCGGGCACGGCGACGAATTACACGGTGGCCAACGGCGAATCGCGATGGCAAATCAATGATCGATTTGGGATTCCACTTGAACTGATTCGGGAGGCAAATCCGGACGTGGATATGAATCGGATAAAGGGCGGCGAAACGGTGTTGATCCCCGGCGCCCGCATCGCGCAGTTCAATTTGGGGATGTTGTACGAACAGGGCAAAGGGGTGAATAAGGATCATCCGCGTGCTGCGAAATGGCATTTACTTGCCGCCAAATCCGGCCTGGCGGATGCGCAGTTTGCGCTAGGGTATTTGCTGGAAAAAGGCACAGCGAGCGGCACAGTACTGGACACTCCGGATCCTGTAGGTGCCATGCATTGGTATAGCCGCGCTGCGAATCAGGGCTTTGGCCCGGCTCAACAAAACCTTGCTCAACTGCACATGAGGGGGCAGGGAACCACTCGCGACCTGACACTTGCGTACAAGTGGTTTGCCCTTGCGGGACGTAATGCCAAGGAATACCAGATGTCACCCTCAACCAAGGCACGGTTTAAGAAAGAATTATCCGATGAGGAATGGAAAGCAAAAGAGAATCGGGATGAGCAGCTGAAGGAAAATCAGAAAAACATGGAGGCCGCCACCGAAAAAATGGCCGGTGCCATGCCGACAGCAGACCTTTCGCGCGCTAAACAGTTGGTGGAGACTTTTGTGGCCAAGCGCGAAAAATAAAGACGTCACGCATCTTTTCTACGATGGAATTTTGGAACACTCAAATCCTGCCACGCCTCACGTCGGTGGAAGTCATTGAGTGGTTCACGTTCGGGGTGAACATTCTCGTTTACATTTTTTCCAACACTATCGCCTCACACTACGGCGCCATACAGGATGAGGCGCGGATGAAATCGCGGTTGCGAATTTTGCACGGCTTCAACCTCGTCGTGTTCATTACTTTTATTTTCTCGGTGGCCATTCAAAGCGACCGGTTTCCAGCCGAACAAATTAGCCAGTCCGGACTCACCCTGCTCTGCGCCTATCTGATTCTACATTTCGCAGAGGTGAAGCTGCTGGCGCGATACGGCACGGCCAGCATCGTAATGGGGTTTACACGCCGAGTGGAAACCTCCACCTCGCGGACACTGGAGCTGTTGGCGTACTTCATTATTTTGGTGGGCTCGGTGGTGGTACTCATCAATATTTGGGGGCTCAAAGATTCCCTGCAAACCACCGGAGTGCTCGGCTTCCTCGCGTTGCTGGTGTTCATCACCAAGGATTATTGGATGCGCGATTTTCTCAGCGGCATTCTCCTGATCAGCAGCGAACGCCTCGGGCGCGGTGATGTGATTGCCATCCCTGCCGAAAACCTGCTCGGCATTGTACTCGAAATCCGTGCGCGCCAAACCCACGTGCGCGACCTCGTGCACGGCCACGACATCATGCTGCCCAACGCCTGCCTGCTCACCAATCGTGTGGATCTCTACAAACGAAACCCCGGTGGCCCTTTCAAGGATTACGTTGATTTCAAAATTGGCTACGGTGCGTCTGTGGAAACCGTGCGCAACTTTCTGCAAGCCGTGCATAAGCAAGCCTCCGAGACCGGTGAGGGCATGGATGTAAAAGAGGATGCTCTTATCGCCCTCAAGGAAAACGAAGACCATGCCGCGCGATGGCGACTTATGTACGTTTTGAATAATCCACACAGAATGCTGGCCGTGCGCGATGCGGTAAACCTTGCGGCCTACGAACTACAGGAAGAGTTTGGCCTCAACATCAGCACCCCCACCACTCACTTGGTGGAATCGCGCGGAGGCAACTCGGCGAGTACCTCCAGCAGTGTAGCAAGTACCAAGTCGCCGGACAAATCGTAGTCGCAAGTGGTTACCCAAGCGTCGTAATCGCGGTCACCGGAAGGATGTTTTTCGCCGTGCACCACGCGCGCGAGCACTTTGTTTTCTGTGATCGCCGGCTCAAAAGGTTCATCCGGAATCCAACCCTTCAACCCGTGCACCACGCCGGGGCGCGGATCCACCATGTGCAGTGCGCAGGAATTGCTGTAAGGCATTACGTAACTATCACAAAGGCTGAAGCATGCCAGCGCCTCGGTAAACGAACTTCCCACCGCATCCACAATGTGAGCGCTGGTTTCCAAAATTTCATCCGCGCTCCCGCGCACATCTCCCATGCCATCCAAAATAAACGCCGCGCGCGGAAATTTTTCTGTGACCGCTTCCGCCAAGCGGCCCAAGTTCGCCCCTTCATCCACCCACTTACGGTTATGCTGGCGAAGCGTCAGCCACACCACCGGCCAACGGTCGCGAAGCTGCGCCCGCATTTGGGCGTGCTCCGCCGGATGCCGCCGGCGAAAGCCCTCCTGCAGTGCCGCTTGCATCGCCTCGGGCATGTGCGAGGTACATCCCATGCGGCCAATCAACAGGCCTCTCTCAAGTACCGCATCAAAAAAAGTAACCGCCCAGGGGGCCTCGGATTCATCGAGCGAAATCGCTTCACGCGCCACTGCCAAAGGCAATTGCTGCGACAAGCCAAGAATATCAAACGGCCCGGTCAACAACGCGGCAGCCGATTCGTTTTCGTTGAACAGTTTCCACAACAACGGAAACTCCTCGCGCAATTGATGGCCGGCGTTGGGGTGAAAGGACTGTGTGAGCACCAGCCGATGGTCCGCCTCTCCCTCGCAATAGGCGGCCACCGCCGCCTCGCGGCCGAGCAGCAGCTCCTCCAGCATCCGGCAGCTCATTGCCAGCCGTGCCGGTTCCCAGCCCATTTGCAGCACCGGATGCGCGTGGTTCATGATGCTCACCACTTGTTTGCGTTTGGGAAAATAAAAACCCACCAATCGTGGCGGATGAAAACCGACAATTAAATAATGCTCCTCAGGATCATCGAAGCGATAGAACACGGGATTGAGTACCGTATCGCCATGGGCGGGCAGCGAGCAGCGGGTAGTGATGGCGCGGCCGGTCTCAAGGTGAAAGGATTGAAGATAGCCGCGCTGCACAAGATCGATCTGGAACCGGTACATGCCGTGCCGCCAGTCGGCATGCGGCAGGTCCGATTCTATTTCTTGAAAATGCACCAGCGCGCGTCGTAGGCCATCGGGATAGGGGATGTCGGTGCGCCACGGGGTCTGATGAGCGTCGCCGAAGGAAACGCCTAGACAATCAGAAAAATCAAATGCCTCGAGAACGGCGATGTCTGTCACCGTATTACTCATTAACCGTTTGCAATGCTTGGGCAATGTCTTTGGCAAAGTAAGTGAGGATGAGGTCCGCGCCCGCGCGTTTGATGGCCAGCAGCGATTCGTCGCGCGTGGCGGCGAGATCCAGCCAACCGCGCTCCGCGGCGGCATGAATTTGCGCGTACTCACCGGAAACTTGATACGCTGCCAGCGGCAAGTCTGTGAGCTGGCGCATTCGGCAGAGAATGTCGAGATATGCTCCGGCAGGTTTCACCATCAAAATATCCGCGCCCTCTTCAATATCCAGCGCCACTTCTACCATACTTTCGCGAGGGTTGGCGGGGTTGAGTTGATAAGTGCGCTTGTCAAGATACGCCGTGCCAGTTGCCGACTGACTGCCGACGGCATCGCGAAAGGGGCCGTAAAATGCCGAGGCGTATTTTGCCGAATACGCGAGAATGGAAACGCCCGTGTGCCCGGCGGCATCGAGCGCGGTGCGGATGGCTCCCACGCGGCCATCCATCATGTCCGATGGTGCCACCCAATCCACACCGGCTTCCGCGTGACAAACTGCCATCTTGGCCAAAATCGCCACTGTGGCGTCGTTGTCCACGTCCGTGCCCTCGGCGTTGAGTTCGCCATCGTGGCCGTGGGTCGTGTAAGGATCCAGTGCCACATCGGTGATGACAAGCAGTTCCGGCAGCGCTTTTTTCAACGCCCGCACCGCGCGCAGTACGAGGCAATTAGGATTGAGAGCCTCGGTGCCTTGGGCATCCTTCCGCTCCGCAGGCGTCACCGGAAACAACGCCACGGCCTTGATGCCCGCCTCACTCGCCTCGCGACATTCGTCCACCAAACCCTCAATCGTATGCCGCGACACGCCGGGCATCGAAGGCACCGCTTCGGCATCGCCCTCGCCGTCCTTCACAAAGAGCGGCCAAATCAAATCATCCACCGTCACGTGCGTTTCCTGCAAAAGCGCACGCGTAGCCGCATCGCGGCGGAGGCGGCGCGGTCGGCGGGGCAGATTTTGGGCGGCATCCATAACTGTGCGGGCACTCGCCCGGCTCCTTTTTGGGATCGAGAGACTACTAGCAAAACGCCCCGATTTCAAGGTGATTCCTCTTGAATCCTTGCGAAATAATCCAACTCGGAGTATCTTTTTCTTATGATCAAGCCCCGAGTGCCCAAGCCCCGCGGGTTCACCCTCATCGAGATGCTCGTCGTCATTGCCATCATTGGCATCCTCGCCAGCATGCTGCTCCCCACCCTCGCCCGCGCCATGGCCAAGGCCAAGCGCATCCAATGCATGAGCAACCTCAGCCAACAAGGCAAAGCGCTCATCATGTTCTCGCTTGATAACGATGACCGCATGCCCTGGCAGCTCACCCCCAGCGGACAGGCCAACCACTTCGGCGGCAACTTCTCGCCCGATCCCGGCTCGGTGTATGCCATCCGCGATCTCAAGCGCGACGTGGTCACCGCCAAGATTTTATGGTCCCCCTGCGACGCCACCCGCGAAGCCGCCAACGAACAGGCGGTGATGGATTGGAAAAAATTTAATACCCGAGACGGAAAGCCCATTCCCAACAAAGCGCTGAGTTATGTGTTCATACAAGGCGGCGACTTTGGCCGACCTTCCACCATTTTGGCCGCCACACGCAATCTTTCCTCGGCCGATCTCGTCACCGCGCACTGGGCCGGCAGCGACGATGAGGATGAACAGGGCAACCCACCACCCACCGCAATGACCAGCCTGTTTGCCGGACAGGGGCAAATGGTGATGGCCGACGGCAGCGCCAAGCTTTGCAATGACGGCGACCTCAGCAGCGCCGGGATGCTGGTGAAGCCGCACATCGAATCCGTTGGCGGTGTCACCCTCGGCAAGGCCAGCACCCGCGTATTGCACGGCGACGGCAAAACCGACCAAACCGAACGCGTGCTGCGCGGCCTTACCGCCTCACTGGCGCGCGCCAAGGAAGAAAACAAGAACGTCTACCTGCTGTTCACCGGCTCAGACTGGTGTCCCCCCTGCATGGCGTTGGAAAAAACTGTGCTACAGCACCGCCTATGGACGGCCTTTGCCTCCGAAGGCTTGGTGATTCATATTTGTGATTTCCCGATTAATCGCGGCGTAAACCCCGACACGGAACGGGAAAATGATCGGCTCAAGGCGAGCTTCGGCGTGCAAAATTTCCCCACACAAATCATCCTCAACGGCGAAACCGGCAAGGAAATACGCCGACGCGAGGGTTACACGCGCGGCCCGGTTACTCCCTACGTCGCCTGGGCCCGAGGCCAGTAAATAGCAGCATATGGAAACCCCATCCATTCGCAAACGGCTCATTGCCTTCGGGCTGCTAGGCGCACTGGCCGTGGGCTTCATGGCAACGCAATGGTTCACACCCGATAAGACTACCCTCATCTTTGCCACCGGCCAACGCGGCGGGCTTTATTACGAACTGGGCCAGGCGATCGCCACCGAAGTGCAACAGGCACACCCTCATCTTCACATTCAACTGGTGGAAACCACGGGCAGCCGCGACAACGCCGACCAGTTGCAAAAACAAACCGTAAACCTCGCCCTACTGCAAAACGATACCCCAGCCACCGCGCATGTGCGCAGCCTCACCGCCGTTCACCCGGAGCTACTGCACTTCCTGTGCCACCGCGAGGCGGGTATCCATTCCATTCGCGATCTTGCCGACAAAACAGTCGCCCTCGGCCCCAAAAGAAGTGGCTCAGAAAAATTCACACGCGAATTCCTTCGCTTCGCCGGTTTAAAAGAAAGCCAACTCACGCTGGTGAACTTTACCTTGAAAGAGGCCACAGCCAAACTGATAGCGGGCGAAGTGGACGCACTACTCCTCCTCACCGGGCTCGGAAGCGACGCCTGCCAACGTGCCCTGCAATCCGGTCACGTGCGCCTCACCCCGCTGGCTCCGCTCACTCCGGCCACTTCATTTCCGCACGCCAAGGCCGGCGAGGCAAAAGCGGTGGCGCAAACCCTGGCCGATGGGTTCCGTGTCCATTACCCGTACGTGTCGCCACACACCATTCCTTTACTGGCCTATCCCGGACAACCGGCTCAACCCATCGGCACGGTGGGCGTGAAAGCCGTACTCGCGTGCCACACGGATCTGTCCGATGAAATCGCCGAAACCCTCACCCGCACTCTCTATGAACATCGCGCGGCGCTGTCCCAAAAACACTCCGCCTTCAGCAGTCTCGATGAACAATCCTCCACAGCGCACCTACAATTTCCCTTGCACTCAGGCGCGGAAAATTTTTTCCGCCGAACCGATCCCGGTTTTTTTGCAAAACACGTCGAGGTCATGGGGTTCATTCTCACCCTGATTTTGATTCTTTGGAGTGTGCTCGTTTGGGCCCAGCGCTGGTACCTCCAAAGTCGAAAGAACCGCATCGACACTTATTATGAGGCGATCGATGACGTCATCAATCGCCTGCACAATGGCACGGATTTGGAAGAAATTAATCAGTTGGAAACCGAGCTATTGAAAATCCGCCAGCGCGCCTCGGAAGAACTGGTGAAGGAGCAACTCGCCGCCGATGGGTCGTTCATCATTTATCAAAGCATGCTCAACGGCTGCCAACAACTCCTCGCCCAAAAGAAACAGGAGAAGCAACTGGAATAGGGATAGCCAAGATAATCAGGATTCAATATCCTGAACATCTGTATTTAAAAAACCTCCTGCTTACTTCAGCCGCTTAATGCGCACGTTGCGAAACGCCACTGCCGCGCCGTGGCCGGCAAAACCAAAGTGGCCTTCTTTCCGCGTGCGTCCCTTGTATTTCGCCAGCGGAGCCATGGATTTTTCCACCTTGCTCAGATCGCAGTCGAGGATGGTTTCACCGTTTAGCACCACTTTGATGGTGGACCCTTTCACGGTGACTTCCTGCGTGTTCCATTCGCCCGGTTTTTTGAGATGCCCACGCTTTGCGGGGAACATCCCGTAAGCCGAGCCATGATATTGCGCCGGATGCAGCTTCGCGTATTTCGGCGATGTGTTGTCCAGCACTTGCAATTCGCACATCCCCACGTAAGCGGTGTCGCCCTTGCCGGGATAGCGAATGGCCAATCCGTTGTTGCCGCCTTTCGGCAACAGGATTTCCATTCGCACCACGAAATCGCCGTACACCTCTGTCGTGTAAATCGTTCCGCCTTTGCCCGGCTTGCACCGCAGCGTACCGTCCACGGCTTGATAATTTTGCACCGGCCCCGCCCAACCGGTGAGGTCTTTGCCGTTGAATATTGACTTGAAGCCCTTTTCCTCCGCGTGCGCGCCGAGAGCCAATAAAAGTGTGAGTGCGATGATTTGTTTTTTCATGTCGGTTACTTCAGTTCTTTGATGAACACATTGCGCCAAGAGATTTCGCCGCCGTGGGTTTGCAATTGAATCGGCCCGCGCTTGGGCATGCCGCCCTTGCGGTTAAAATAATTTTCCATCTTCGCGTTGTCCACCACCAGTTTGCCGTTGAGATGCACCGTCACCATTTCGCCGACCAACCGAATGCGAAAGCTGTTCCATTCACCAAACGGCTTGTCCGCCAGCACCAGCGGATTCTTGCCCTTCGCGCCCTTGCTGTTATTCCACAAGCCGCCCGAGCCTTTGTCTCCGCCGATTTTGAATTTTTTTTCGTCCGTGTAATCCCAAATCTGCACCTGCGGCACGCCGCGCAGATAAATCCCGCTGTCGGCCTTGGCCACGGTTTTGTAATCCACCCACAACTCGAAGTTACCGTAGTTTTTTTCCGTGGTGAGATACATCCCGTGGCCGTCATTGATGAGAATGCCGCCCTTCACGCTCCAATGCTGATGAATGTCCTTAACGCTCTTTGCTTTTTTATCAGCAAACGCCTTCTTGTCCATCGCCATCCACTTGGCGGGGTCCTCCGTCTTGATCCCCCACCAGCCGGTGAGATCCTTGCCATTAAAAAGCGCCTGGAAGCCCTTCGGCGGATGATTGAGATCGCCTGCCGAAACAGTAAGTGCCGCGATGAGTAAAACCGGAATGAGTAGAATGATTTTCATATGATGTGATGTTTGGAACAGGCCGATGATGCCTCTCCGTCACCCGATTGCAAGTGTTAAGGCA
>JAPKDK010000192.1 GCA_028872645.1 Verrucomicrobiota bacterium | reverse complement strand
GCGGTTTTAGCGGTTTCGAGTTGGAGGTCTTGCTGTTCCTTGATGAGTTCGGCGATGTCGCCGCTCAATTCCTCGAGGGCTTTCTTTTGCTCGGCGGCTTTTTCGAGATCGTCAATTTTATCGGCGAGTTGTTGCTCGGCTTTTTCGAGGGCGTCGATTGCGGCTTGCTGGGCGTCGGGGGCATTCTCGGCTTGGGCGAGTTTGTCCTCGGACTTCTGCATTTGGCGTGCAGCTTGGCCGATGGCTTCGGCGGCTTCGGGGGCGACCTCGGTGGCGTCCTGTTGGGTGTCCTTTGTTTCGCCTTTTACTTTTTCCTGTTTTTTGGATTGCTCCTGCAAACCTTTGCGTTGCTCAGGATTCATTTCACGGGCGTCCTCGGATTTTTGCTGGGCCTCGGCGAGGGCTTGTTTGGCTTTTTCAAATTCCTTTTTCGCCTGAGCGAGGGCTGGCTCGGCGGCGGCTTGGGCTTTTTCTTTTGCGGCCTTGGCTTGTTCGGCGGCTTTTTTTAATGCCTCGGCGGCCTTGGCGATCTCGGGCTTCACGTCGGCTCCACCTTGCTTGGCGGCTTCTTCAATTTTGGGAAGGAGTTTTTCGATTTCCTTGGCCATGTGCTCGAGCATCTCGGGTTTGGTCTCGGCCTTGGCGGCCATCTCGGCGGCTTGTTTGGCCCACGCCTTGGCTTGATCAGCAGTTTTGTGCGAGGGCTCCGCGCCTTCTTTTTTCTTGGCCTCGGCGATGGCTTCGGCGGCTTTTTCAAATTCCTTTTTGGCCTCGGCAAAGGCTTTCTTTGCTTCCGCCTGCGCCTTGGCCTCGGCGACCTTGGCTTGTTCGGTGGCTTTCTTTAATGCTTCGGCGGCCTTGGCGGTTTCGGGTTTTACGTCGGTGCCGCCATTCTTGGCGCGTTCCTCGATTTCGGGAAGTTTCTTGGCAATCTCTTCAGCCTTTTTGGCCGCAATCTCAGCAGCAGCCTTCACTTCCTCGGGCGCTTTCTCTAGAACTTGCTCCAAGTGGCTGGCAATTTGCTTAGCCTCTGCAACCTGTTGTTCGGCAAGTTGGCGGGCGGCCTCGGCTTCGGCTTGTTGACTGGGGGTGGGGTTGGGGAGTTCCTCGAGTTTTTCAGCGGCGGCTTGGATTTTTTCTTCCGCCTCCTTCAGTTCGGCGACTTTCTTGGCGAGTTCTTTTAACTGCTCAAGTTTATCTTTTGGGTTCTCGCGGTTCTCGGCCATTTGTTTAAGTTCCTCCACTAGGGCATCCTTAGCGTCGGCAAGATTTTCCAGCGCCAACTCCTGCTGCTCGGGGGCTAACAAGGCCTTGCTACTTGGAGCTGCCTGTGTGTTGCTCAAAATGGAGCGCACGGTTTGCTGGTTGTCGCGCGATTGCTTGAGTTCATCGGCGGCCGCTGGGACGACGTCCTTGACATCCTGCCGGATGAGATTGGTCTGAAAAGCCAGCTCGGCTTGTTGGCGCTCGAGGGATTCGGTGTCGGGCGTTTTGGCGTCCTTGAGTTCCTTAGTTTCGGCCATCACTTCCTTTTGCTCGGTCATCACGCTTTTGATGTCCTCGATGGCTTGGCGGATGGTTTCCTCTTTACTGCGTTCGGGGGCGAGCAGGCGCACGAGCTCGATCATGCTACGATGGGCATTTTGCTCGTAACCCGCGGCGCTCTGGATGGCTTTACTCTTGAGATCGGTGGCCTCGCCTTCGAGGGCGGGTCGCAAATCGACCTTCACTTTGGCTAACGCGTTGGCGGCGCGATGCTCTTCGGTGCCGGCGAATTTTTCGTCGAGCTTTTCGAGAAGCGCGGTGAGGAGTTTAGCTTCGTCGTTGATGCCGACTTGATCGAGCTCCTGAATGCGCAGATCAATCTTGGCGTCCTCGCGGGAAATGTAGGAATTGGAGCCGCGCGATTTGGTGACCATTTCCACAGCGCGCTGGAGGTTGCCGTGTTGGGTTTTGGCGAGGCGCTCGTAGCGTGTGGAGAGCAGTCGGAATTCCTGCTGCAATTGCCAGTCGAGATAAATTTGCTTGAGCGAAACGATGACTTGTTTCTGGCCGGAGAACGCGCCGATGGCATTTTCGCTGGCGAGCTTCGGGTCGATGCCGATGATTTGCGCGGCCTTGAGTTGCTTCACCACGCCGGCGACTTCCGCGCCGGTGAGTTGGTTGAGCATCCCGCGGAACCGCCGCAGCATGGCGACATCGTCGCCCTCCAAACCGTTGCGGTTATACTCAGCGATCACCGAGTCGAGCTGGCTCGTTACGCGCTGGAGGCTGATGCCGATGTTGTTTTGCTTTACCTCCTGTTTGAGGAGACCGGAATTGGATTTTTGGGCGGGCGCAGCTACGGCCAAAAGAGGCGCGCAGACCATTACAAGCACGGCAATGAGGATGATACGGTTTAGCTTCATAAAATATTCTCCTGTGAGTTGTCCGTTTTCGGCAACGCTGTGCGGATTATGTCTATTTTGCTGCTTTTAGCAACGTTCATCTGACTGGTCCCCGGCCAAACTTATTCGTTTTCAACCGGCCCTGAATCCCTCGGAACTGCCCGCGCGCGGATGATTTCGCCGAGTTCGCGATTAAGTTTTTCCTGACCTTCCGCCGTTTCATTCACTCCTGTGATCGAATCGGTAGCGCGGTTTTGGAGGTCCTGTCGTTTTTCGTCATCCGTCACCACCGCGGCCAACAGCTTACGGCTTTGGCCCACGCCCGCCCTTGGGGCGCACGAGTCGGTCGCTTCAATCCAATATTCCATCCGCGCGCCCGCTTGTGGTTTGAGGTCAATGATCCGCCACTCAAAAGGCACCCGCGCCTGACGTCCCAGTTTTTTCTCCGGCTCCAGCGGAATGCTTTGCACGCGACCGGCGGCGTCGGTGTATTTAAGTGTGAGCGTGTTCACCCCGTAATCGTCCTTCACCGAAACCATAATCGGCAGGCGACCGCGTTGGGTTACTTTTTCCTCCTTGCGCACCGGCCGCAGCACGCGCACCACCGGCGGTTTATCCGGCAGCATCGTCACGCGATACACCGCCTCATCGCGCGAATCGAAGCCGAACTCGTCCAGCAACTTCACGCTGAACCCCGTGATGCCCAGTTCGCGCAACGGCACCGTCCGCCTGAGTTCGTGGTGACTTCCAGATTTCTCCAAAGGATATTCCGTGGTCTTGCCGCTTGCGTGAAACACTGTGACCTGGCCGCCAACCACCGGTTTGTTGGCGTGCACTTTGATCAATAGCTTACCGCCCACGAGCAACACGAGATCGCCGCGCCGCCGATCCTGCGATGATAGCCCGGTGTACAAAGGATAGTGTTGGCGAAACTCAATCGCCCGCACCGCCGGTCGCGGCACGACGGTTACGCGTTGCGCCGCGCGGGCATCATTGACGCGCACATCGACCTCAAATGACTCGCGCACATTTTCCAGCTTCAGACGGTACTCGCTCGGAAATAACGCCGCATTCCGCTCCACAGTATACGGCACTGCGCGATCGGCATTATCGTATTTGATGTTAATAATGGCCGTGCCCGGATTCACCCGGCTGATGGATTTCAATGTGACGACAATTTCCACATCATCCCCGCGCGCAAGGGTGGCTCGGGGATTCACGCGCACTGATTCAATTTGGGTAAAGCGCGGCACCACTTCGTTGGAAAGAAACGCGCGCCGCAACAGCACGCCGGTGTCCGGCTGAAATCGGTCAAATGCCAAGCCGCCCAAGCCGCCGAGCAGCAGCGCCAACACCGTCGCTACCGCGCAAGCATCGCCCGGCACAATGGCTTTGAAATTCACCGAGCGCGCCATCGTCTCAGTTTCATTCAACAAAGCCGCCACGAAGCCCTTTGAAGTGCCCGCCGGGATTTGCCCGCCTGCCAGTTGCGTGGACGCGATGAGACGGCTGCGAAATTCCGGGCGCGCCTGTTCCACCTGCAACGCCACGGTTTCATCGTCGGCTTGGCTAATCAGCGGGCGGGCGATGTACCGCGCGACGATGATGATCAGCACCCCCGCATCCAGCGCCAGCAATGCCTGCCGCACGCCGTGGGATAAATCCCATTTCCAATCCGCCATCATCCCCGCGCCAAGCAGCGTGACGGCGGCCACCGCGAGCCACGCGATGCCCGTGCCCAGCGCCAACGTGAGGCGCTTGCCGCGCACGCCGGCGAGTTTGGCGGTTAACACTGTGCTGGATTGTGCGATGTTCATTTCAGGTAAGACCATTTGCGCAACACCCATTCAACGGTAACGACGAACAGAATGAGCAGGAAATAAAGTGGCGTGGCCCACAGTTCGAGTTCCAATCGGCTCTCCACGGGCGTCGGTTTGGCGGCGATGGTTTCCACCAGTTTGTGCAAATCTTCCTCGCGAAAAAACCGCCCGTGCGTGAGCGTGGCGATGTCCTGCATTAGCTTGGCGTTCATCGCGGTCTCGGCCATTTCGAGACTGTTCTCCGCCACGGTGAAATCGCTTTTCTGATTCGGCGCCTCCTGCAGGTGAAAATGATATTGCCCCGCCGTGGGCGCGACGAATTCGCCAAAGAACAATCCCGGCTGGCCGTTCACCGCCTTGAGCGGCACCTCCGATTGGCGGTCGCCATCACCAGCCGTGGTGACCACACCGCGCAAAACTTCTTCCAGCGATGGCTCGTAGCCTTCTTGATACAGCCGCGCGTACACCCGCACGCGATCGCCCACGTTGTAGTTTTGGTTGTCCAAAGATATTTGCACGCGCTTGTCCGCGCCGATGAAACGCTGCTGCGCCATTCGCTGGTTCACTTGGCCCCAAAACCGCGTGTAATATCGATCCCCCACATTGCGCCGCCAACGCCACGTGTTGTCGGTGCCCACATACAAAACCTGCCCCAAACCATACTTGTGCTGGGCTATTACGGGGAGCTTGCCCTGACGCGTGTCGCGCGCGGGGTCCACCATCAACACCGTCGCGCCCGGCTTGGCGGTCACCGGCGCCACCCAATAAATTGGCGGCATCGCGGCCCACATCGCGTCGTTGCTTTCACCTTCGCCGGCGAGGTTGAGCATTGGATCGCCCTTCCCGCGTGCGGTGAGTTGTACTTGGATGGGTTGATCAAATTCCTGCTCCGCGCCGCCCACTGTGGCGGGCTCGAATTCCACCGGCAACAAATCCGCCACCGGCGTGTCGGCATAGGACAACGGACTGTAGCGACGCCCGGCGATCATCACAAACGCCCCGCCAAAGCGGCTGACAAATTCGTTGAGGTTTTCCATTTGCGAAGTGGAGATGCGGCTGGGATCCACGTCGCCGAACACCACCACGTCGTATTTAAAAAGTTCCTTTTTGGTTTCAGGAAATTTCCCAAGGTACGGCGAGTTTTCTTCCTGGGCGATGGAAGGGTCGCCTTCGAGCAAAAGCGTTTTGAGTTCCACGCGGCGGTCGCGCATTAGCACGGCCTGGAGGTAGCGATAATCCCAGCGCGGTGATTGCTCCACGAATAGCACGCGGATTTTATCATCCACCACGCGCAGGCGGCGGGAGGCTTCGTTGTTGCCGGCGTCGGTTTCATCCTCGCGCGCGGCGATGTGGGCCCGCAAATCGAACTCGCCAACCACGTTGATTTTGAAGCGCAAGGGCCAGCGCCGTTCGCCGTCCTTGCCGAAGGGGATAGTTTCTTCTGCCACGGTTTCGCCATTCAGCGTGAGAATCAACTGCGCATTTTTGCCCTCAAGCCCCTGCGACCGCACGCGCACGTGCACGAGCAATTCGTCCTCGAGAAACGCCGTGGGCGGCGCGTCCATTCCGGCGATAATAATATCCCGCGGCGAAGTGATGCCGACGCCATAAAAATAAACCGGCACGGCCGCATCGCGCAGGGATTGCGC
>JAPKDK010000191.1 GCA_028872645.1 Verrucomicrobiota bacterium | reverse complement strand
TCACCAAACACGACGAAGGCGTCGCGTGGGGCAGCGTGCACTGGCAATATATGGAAGACATTTCCAAAGTCACCCCGCACGAAGGCACCCCGCTGAAGCTCACCAAACAGATCTTCACCAAAGTGAACACCTCCAAGGGCCCGCAGCTCAAACCCATCAGCGGCGGCCTCAAGACCGGTGACGAACTGGTCGTACGCCTCGTGCTCCGCACCGATCGCGATATGGAATACGTCCATATGAAAGACCAACGCGGCAGCGGCACCGAGCCCACCAACGTGCTCAGCAAATACAAGTATCAAGACGGCCTCGGGTATTATCATATGACCCGCGACACCGCCTCGCACTTCTACATCGACTACCTGCCCAAAGGCGTTTACGTCTTCGAGTACACCGTCCGCGTCCAGCACAAAGGCCAATACCAAAGCGGCATGGCCAGCATCCAATGCCTGTACGCCCCCGAGTTCAACAGCCACTCGGCCAGCCACAAACTGTCGGTGAACTAAAAAGGATAAAAAAGAAAATCAAACCAAAGGCCGGGAGCAATCCCGGCCTTTTTTGTTTACCGCTTCACCGCGCGCAACTCTTCCAACTCCGCCAGCGGGATGCTCACTTTGCCAACCGTTGGATCATCCACGACTACACTCCCCTTCTCCAATTTGAAACGGCGTGCAAAAAGCAGCGACCCGTTTTCCAACCACACCTCGTACTTCGCGCTGCGCACAGGTTTGTCGGCTATCTTGCCGAGCACCAACGCGATCACTTCGCCGCGTCCGTACACTTTAATGCCGAAGAGCACCGAGTTGATCGTCAGCCAATCCGTTTTCAATTCCTGCAACTCGCCCTCAATAAAATCGCCATTGCGTAGCAGCACTCCTTTGCGTTTTCCAGCCAACCGCGCGCGGAAACGTTCCGGCACTGGCGTGAGCACAATGCGCGCCACGTTTACCGTGGAGATCGTTACCGGATTACTGCCCTCCTCAAAACGCACCGCCGAATCATCCGCCGTAGCCACGGCGGCGGCCACCCGCGAGCCGCCCCACGAAAACACACCGAGCATCTTGGATTCTTCCACCTCATTGCCGCCTAATGCCTCGGGGATGGGGGGCTGAAAAAACGGGGATGTCCCGTTGCCGCCCAGCACCGCTTCCCGCATGGATTTGCTAACCCACGCAGCCTTCAGCCGACCGCCGCCGGTCCGGTGCACCGATTCCAGCCGCATGTTGTAGCGCTTGCCGCGTTCCAGCGGCGCGGTGCCCGTGAAGGTTTGCAGGGTGCGATTGGAAAGTTGATTCACCACCAAGCGACCGCCCACCCAAAGGCGTACGCCCTCGTCGGTTTCTGCTTTGAACGTGTACTCCTCCGTGTGCATCGGCTCGAGTTGCCCCGTCCAACGCACGCTGAAATTTCTATCGGCAAATTCACTGGGCGGTTTCACCGCGGCGAAATCCAGTTTTGGATCAACCGCCAGCACCGCGTCTCCATAAAAAAATCGGTTTTGATAATACGACCCCAAAAACCCGTGCTGCCCTGCAATGCCCCGCGGCGCGAGCGCCACCGACACGGCGGGATACAACTGCTTTGAAGGAATCGGCCCCGCTTGAAAACCCGGCCCCTGCCAGTGAATCCGCGCGCTGGCTTCGCCGTAATTGTCAAAAAACTCAAACACAAAAGGAACCCGCTTGCCGCCTTGCAGCGTCACCTTGCCCCGCTCGCGGAACCCCGCCAGCGCCTCCATGCGGCCAACTTCCAACGAACCCACTTTCAATTTCCCACCGTCATTGGCCAGCAGCGTGAACGTGTATTCGCCCGTCACCGGCGCTTCCAATTCGCCACTCCAACGCACGGAAAAATAATCGCGCGGCAAATCGAAGACCGGATTTTCAGATCGCCACTGATGATCAATCGTTTCGTCCAGCCGATAAATCACGCGCCCTTTGAAATTTGGCCGGTCGTGATACGCCGCCAACAGCCCGCTCCCTTTCCCCGCCATCGGCGCGCCGTGTGACAGTTGATCCGGATTCAACGGCGGATCAAAGGTAGCCGTCAACACATCCTTCAACGCAATGAGTTTGCGCGGTCCCTTCGGCGGCCCCACGCTCAAGTGCTCCGCATCGGCAAACTGCACCAAGCCCGTAAAGCCCTGCCCGTCCTTGGTGGTCACTGTGCCTGCCAAGGCGCAGCAGGAAATCAGGGCCGACAGCCCCAATCCGAGGCGTTTGGTGAAAATTTCCATGCGAAGATGAGACGGCTATTTCTTCAACCCACTCTCAATCATTTTTTTAAAATCCGCCTGGGCGGCTTCCACGGTGGCTTTGGGCCCAGTCATTTTCACAAAAACATAACCAGGCTTTGTGCCTAAAACGGCGGCCGTCATCCCATAATCTTTCTTGGGCACCTTGGCCCCGCCAAAGGGCGGCCCGCTCATGAACGTGCCTTCGGCGAACAAATATACCACCGGCGTTTCGCCGTGCTTGGCTTCTTCCATCTTGATGGCCGGCTTGGGATCCCGCGCGAATTGCTGCACCCAACGCTTCAAATTTGCCTGTGCGCCGCCGGCTTCTCCCGGCCCGAAATAAAAGAACACGCACTCTGCCGCATCGGCCTTTGCCTTGCCCGGCACAGTGAATTGCGCCGCGCGCATTCGGCTGGCGGTGGGGGTGCTTTTCCATTTTGCGGGCGCGGTGAAGGACTGCACGCTGACTTTGAAAACCACCGGCTTGGCGGCATCTGCTGCGAACCCGTTGAAACCCGCCCACAACGGCGCGGCCAAAATTATACGAATCAGGAATTTCATGATGCCCAATAACTAGCCCAAAATGCCTTAGGCGTCAATGAGCGGGTTACATATAACCACTCTCAACCTTCGTGGCCACGTCACGATAACTGATGTCCACTTCATAAATGCTTTTGAACTGCTCCATCGCCTCCGCCATTTTGCCGACCTCCTCGTAAACACAGCCTAGGTGATAAACCATTTCCTTCTTTTGATCGTCCATCGCGGATTTTTCCTGTATGCCCTTTTCGAACATACTCACCGCCATATCGTGCATACCGCGTTGCAGAAAACATTGGCCAAGATAACTCAGCGAGCGCAGCCGATGGCCCGGGCTGTTTTGAGCGCGTTGAAAGGCGTGGATGGCCTCGTTCACATCGCCCGCGCGAAAGAGCCATTCGCCAAGTTCAAACCGAAACTCCAGCATTGTGGGATAGCGGTCAGCGCGTTCCTGGCAATTCTCCAACATAAACACATCGCGCTCCTCGATGAGCCGCGCGTGCTCAGCGGCTTCGTGCGGGTCATCGGCATTCAGCACGCGCAGCTGAAACTCAAACCGTGCTTCGTGCGCCTCCGCCACGGCCTTGTCCATGGCAGAATCGCCCACCGGATTATTCTCCACCACCCAATCTAAATATTCAAACGCCCGCTCGAAATCCTGTCGCTCCACATAGAGCCGCGCGATGTCCACCGCCAATTTATGGTTGTCCGGCTCGTCCTGCAGCTTCTCCTCCATATGAAAAATTTTCTCCTCCAGCACATCTTCGGAAGTGAAACCACTCGGCACATCCTCCTCATCCTCCTCGGCGTCCTCCATCATCTTTTCATAGCCACCGCGATAAATCGTCGCCTTCGCCGCTGTGTCCCGATAGGCCTGTTGAAGATAAATATCGTCCGGATTCATACGGGATAACTGCGCCATCACCTCCTCCGCCTGATCGTAATCTCCCAACATCTCCAACGCATCAGCCAGTTCCTGAGTCAACTTGTTATCCTCCGGATTCACCCGCTTGAGTAATTGCAGTGAGGAAATTAACGTTTGCGGATAATCCAGCGCCTTCGACGCATCCATAATAACCCGATGACCTGAGGAATTCTCCGGATCCGCGCACAGAATTTTCTCCGCGTGCACCAGCGCGCCGAAATTATTTTTCTTACTCAACGCCAGCTTCGCCTGCGCGAAATGATGCGCCGTCGTCGCGACTGCCGCCATCTTGGCGAGGCGACCCGCATTCTCGTGCTTTTTCATCTGCGCCGCCCGCAGCGCCATCCGGCACTCGAAAAACGACGGATCCTGCTCCAACGCCATGCACAGTAATTCCATCGCGTAGTCGTAATTCTTTTTCTCGACGCAGTCATAGCCCTTTTCCCAGAGTTGACGCACCTCCCCACCCACCGCTGTATGATCCCTTTCCGGCATGAATTACAAATGTAACACCTTTCCTAGCGACATCCTATGACAATAGAACCAGCGAAGCAATCCCGCACTGCCGCGCAGAATCCCCTTGCCTTCGCCCCGCCGAAAGGCAATATATCCGCCCTGTGCGTGAGTGGCGGAATTGGTAGACGCGCTACCTTGAGGTGGTAGTCCTTTCGGGGGTGGAGGTTCGAGTCCTCTCTCGCGCACCATTTTTTTCTTTAATGCAACAACGGCAACTCGTGTGACTGCGAGATCAACTCCGCATCCAAATCTAAAAACGCGTACAAACGCTGATGCGCTTCTTTGTTGTCAATTTTGCAGGCCATGAGCCAGAATCCTGCGTAGTGGTTGCCTTCGCTGGCCACGAGGTTTGCATAAAATTCAGCGAGCGGGGGCTCCGTGTCGCGCAGAGCTCGAGCAAGGATTTTGAATTTTTCACAGCTGCGGCCTTCGATTAGCGAAGCCGCGATAAGATGGTCGATGACCTGTTCGCGCCGGCCTTTTCGGATGAAGCGCATGAGTCCGCCAATCCACGGGCTGGGATGCGGCACACCGAAGGGCACGCCGCGCGTCTCCAGCAAATCGAGCAGCAAATTGAAATGCTCCAATTCCTCCTGCGCAATGGCGTTGAGCTCGCGGGCGCGTGTGGCCAGATCGGGATATTTCATCAGACTCAGCGCGCTGGCCGCCGCTTTACGCTCGAGGTGGCAGTGATCGAGCAAGACCGCATCCAGATTAGCCAGCACCTTGGGCAGCCAATCGTCCGGGATGGGTTCACGCCATAAATGCACTGCGTGCAAAGTAAAAAAGGAAAGGTGAAAAGTCAAAGCCACAGCTGTTTTGACATTCCCAGATTTGCTCACTACATTCCGAGCCATGTTCCCATTCACCATCAACGAAGAAGAAACAGATTGGCAAACGGGCCCTTACGAAGGCGTGGAATTAAAAATCCTGCGCAAGGATGAGACCACCGGCGGCGTGACGGTTTTGCGAAAATTCCATGCCGGCACCACCATCCCCGCGCACATCCATCCCGCGGCCAACGAGACGGCCTACGTGCTGAGCGGCGAATGGGAGGAAAGCGGCACTGTGTACACCGCGGGTACGCTATTTTACGCGCCCCGCGGCGAAGCCCACGGCCCGCACGTGGCACACACGGAAGTGGTGAGCCTCACCCTTTTTGATGGGCCGCTCACAGTCAAGAGTGTCAATTGACCAAACCCAAGTTACTATTTCTGACCGTTAACGAACTAAACCTTACGGCCTAACATACGATCAAGCGAATCACTGGTTTGATGAATCAGCGCTTCCGGATAGTGCGCGTAGGGATGGAAATACTCAAAGGTGAGATAACCGCGGTAATTCACAGCATCAAACGCCTCAATCACAGCAGGCCAATTGGTCGTGCCATCCAGAAGCGGCCGGAAGGATTCCAGTGAATGATCGGTACCTTTTTTTGTAAACTCCTTCAGGTGCACGTTCTTGATGCGTTTTCCAAGAATCGGAATCCAATGTTCAGGATACTGAAAAAGCATAATGTTACCTGTATCAAAATGCACTTGCACGTACTCACTGTCAAAATGATCCACAAACTCATTCATCTCCATTGGCGTCATCCGGTAGCCATTAAAAAAAAAATTTCGATGATTAAATGAACCTTCAATTTCTCTGCCGTG
>JAPKDK010000190.1 GCA_028872645.1 Verrucomicrobiota bacterium | reverse complement strand
GGCAGCACCATCCACAGCAGCACGCTGAACACAAACGCCACCAAGCCGATATCGGCCCAGGGCATATTATTGGGTTTCTGGCCGTTGCTCATACCGCGAGACGCCCCCTCGGAGCGTGGGTTGCTGGCTGTTTTTCAGTCATTTTCGGATAATCCGTCAAAGCGCGCATCCGTGCGCACACCCCATCACGCAGCAAATAGGATGCCAGTTTCTGCATTTTTTTGGGAAATTTTGTCATTTTTAAGCTTTTTTTGCTTATTTAATCCGTCGGCACGCGTTGTCCGCGGGTGTAATACCGGTAGCGGTTGGTGCGATACACGTAGGCCAAAATCTCCGCCACGGCGGCAAACATCTCAGGGATGATCTCGCGGCCCACTTTGCAGTGCTTGAAGAGCAACCGGGCGACCGGTTTGTTTTCCACGATGGGCACGCCGTGTTGCTTGGCGATCTCGCGGATGCGCAGGGCGTTGTAGCGCGCCCCCTTGGCCACCACGCGCGGCGCGGACATATCGTCGCGGTCGTACTTGAGCGCGATGGCCAAATGCGTAGGGTTGGTGACGATGACATCCGCTTGCGGGATTTCTTCCTGCATGGAATCCATGAGCATTTGCCGGCGGCGGCGTTTTTGTTCGCCTTTGACTTGGGCGTTACCATCCGCTTGTTTGGTTTCGTCTTTCACCTCCTGTTTAGTCATCAGGCTATCCTTTTCATTTTTCCAAACTTGAAAAGCGTAGTCCGCCGCAGCGATCACCACCATCCCCGCCACCACGCGCAAACCCACGCTCTGCGCGGTTTGGCCCATAAACAGCAGCAGATGTTTCACGTCGATGGCCGAATAAAAAACCGGATCATCCAGCACATCTTTCAACACCGGATACGTGAACCCAAAAATGACCACAAACTTGGCAAGGCTCACAAACAACTTTGCAACCGATTTGCTGCTGAAAATATTTTTGAAGCCCTTCAATGGACTGAGCTTTGAAAATTTAGGTTCAATGGCCTTGGGCGTTAGTTTGAATTTGCTTTGGCTGCCCGCGCCAATGACGCCGGCCATGACGCCGGCAAACATTACCGGCAATATCAAACTGCCGGCCACGCTCATGAAGTGCCTGAAGAAACCGGGAAACGTTTCCACGTTCATGCGCAGTGAACTCATTTGCTGGATTGTATTCACGAGAAAAAACTGGAAGGTTTCAACCATGCGCGGCGCCATAATGGTGAACACCATCAGCGCCAGCACCAGTAGCACCAGCGTTGACACCTCCTGGCTCTTCGCGAACTGACCGCCCTCCATCAACTCCTGCATTTTTTTTGCGGTGGGCTGTTCGGTTTTCTCTTGGCCTTGATCGTTTTCCGCCATGATTTATCCTCCCAACCCCATCAGCCGCGTGGCCACCACAAAATCTTCGGGCAGTTTATGTAGATACTCGGTGATTTGTTGCGCCGCCATGGAGAGCGTAAATCCGAACAGAAACACGCCGACCAGAATACGCACGGAAAAGCTTTCGATGAACACGTTGATTTGCGGAATGGTTTTTGCCAACACCATCAAAAGCAAGCTCACCACAATGCCCACGGCGATCACCGGTGCCGCGATGCGTACGGCCACCACAAATGTATGCGCACACATGGCGGTCACCGCGTTAAAAAGCGGGCCCGATATTTGCCCGCCACCGATTGGCAGCACCGCATAGGATTGATGGAAACCCATCAGCAACTCGAAATGCACATCGAGCGCAAACATGAGCATCACTGCGAGCAATGAGAGAATCGCACTGGGCGTGGGTGAGGGCTCGGTTTCGCCCGGAGCAATCAGGCTCGAAAGTTGAAGGCCCATTTCTGTGCCGATGTAATGACCGGCCAAGGCCACGGAAAACATAATGAGCCGCACCACAAAGCCGAGCATCAGCCCGACAACCACTTCTTTGCCCACCAATAACACGAATTGAAACAGAGTGAACTCGATGACTTCCGGAGGGAGCATCACGCCCGGGAGGGTTAACAGCGCGAGGAAACCCGCAATGGCAAGACGCAGCCGAACGGGCATGGCGGCGGCGGCGAAAATAGGGAAAATGAAAAGCATCGCGCCCGCACGCACGAAAACCAAAAACCAGACTAGAAAAAGTTCAACCATCACCCGGCCATGGCTGGCATTTTCTCAATGATTTCGCGGGTGTAATCCATCACCGTGCGCACCATCCACGGCATGATAAGAAACAACAGCGCGCTAACCGCCAGCGCCTTAGGCACAAAGGTGAGCGTTTGTTCCTGCAGCGAGGTAACCGCCTGAAACAAACTCACCGTCAGACCCACACACAAACCGGTGAGTAGCAGCGGGCCGGCAATCATCAGCACGTGGCTCATCAACCCCTTCAATAATTCAACAGTATAATCCGGACTCATAATTTTTCCTTTCAGTTTTTCAGACCCCAAAGCTCAGAGCGAGGGATTGGACCACCAGAGTCCAACCATCAACCAGAACGAACAGGAGAATTTTCAGCGGCATGGAGATAGTCACTGGCGGCAAAAACAACAGGCCGAGGCTCATCAACACAATCGCCACCACGAAATCAATTAGGATAAACGGAATGAACAACAAGAAGCCCATCTGGAATCCTGTGCGCAATTCGCTGAGGATAAAGCCGGGAATAACCACCGTCATCGGCAGGTCTTCCACTTTGGTGGGGCCCATCTTGGCCAGGCCCACAAAAAACTCAACATCTCTCGGACGGGCCTGGCGCAGCATGAAATCTTTCAAGTGACCCTTGGCCACCTCCAGCGCCGCACCGCCGCCCAGCTGACCCTGCGAATAGGGCTGAATAGCTTCGGCATCAATTTTTTGGTAGACTGGTTGCATGATGAAAAAGGTCATGAACAACGCGAAGCCCACCATAATTTGGTTGGCCGGCACGCCCTGTAGCGAGAGGGCGTTGCGCAAAAAAGAAAACACAATGACGATCCGCGTGAAACAGGTCATCAACATGATGAGCGAAGGCGCCACAGTGAGCAGCGTCATTAAAAATACAATGCGAATGGCGATGTTAACTTTGCCCGGCTCAGCGAGCCCGCCTATGCCGATGTTTAAATTGAAGGCATCGTTGGTGCCGCCGCCCGCCTGGGCCCATAGCCCGCTCGCGCCCGCCAGCAGGAACACTGGAACAAGCCAGGCCCAGCGGCGGGGTCGCGGTCGGGGAGATTCTGGCCGGATAGTCACGGTATAATCATTAAGAGTAGTGTTCATGACTTCTTCCGATCCAGAAAACCTTTGAGTTTGGCGGCGAACGAACCGGGTTCAGGCTCGTTGGTCGCACCCTCGTCCGCCGCTCCCGCCACCTCATCAAGGTGAGTGAGGAAGCTTGTACCGGCGGGCGAGTCAGCAATTAGGAACCGCTGCTCGCCATATTCCACCACGTGCAAGGCGTGGCGGGAGGCGAGCGAGCGGGTTTCAATAATTTTGAGATTTGCTTGCGCCGCGGGCACCAGTCCGATGAGGCGCGATTTGCGGAACCACCATGCGCCAAGCAACAGCAGGCTGACCACAATCACCATCGCACCGAGCAAGCGCATGAACACGCCGGTAACTCCGTCGCCCTTGGGCTCATACGTTTCATTGGATTCCGTGATGCCATACACAGGGCGCTTGGCGGCAGATGTTTCGCGAGGGAGAGAGTTGGTAGTCGTTGCCGCCTCTTTAACGGGAGCTGGGGCGGATGCTGATTGTGCCGCCGAGACGGGCATCACGAGCAGCCACGCGGCCAGCAGGCCGGCAAACCATCCTTGTCTTGTGCGATTATATTCCATGTTCAACCCTGAGGTTGGTGCATTCCGTTGCTTTCGATGCGTTAGTCCGTTCCGGCCCCGCCATCCTTGGCGGCTCCTCGCACCCGAGGGGACCGGCACTCATTGCCAACACACCCTTATAGCAGCACATAGCGTGCCAAATAACAGAAATGGAATAATTCGGATGTTTTACGAAAAACACCCGTTTTTGAAGCTTAACTATGGTTGTTTCTTCAGTTTTACCAAAAAAACACTCCTTTTATGGTCTAATGTTATCCTGAAGATTTGGCAATGATTTCCTTGATGCGAATGCCAAAGTTCTCTTCCGCCACCACGACTTCGCCGCGCGCGACGAGTTTTTGGTTCACGTACACGTCCACGTTCGCATTAGCGGGTTTGTCGAGCTGCACCACGGTTCCGAGATCCAGATCGAGCAATTCCTGCATGGTCATTTTGCAACTGCCCAGCTCGGCGGAGAGCTTCACGGGCACATCGAGCAGGAAATCCAAATTGGAAGGCGCGGCGGTTTCCACTACAGCCTCAGTTGCCTCGGCGGTGGTCTCTTCGGTTGTCTCGGTATCACTCATATCTTGGTTCCCTTTTTGGGTTAGGGTTTAAAAGTTTCTCTGATTTGCACGGCAGTTTTTTTGTCAAGGCTGCCGAGGCTGCCGGTGTATTTCGTAATGCCGGCGAGTTGCACTTCCACTTGGTTGAGGCGTTTGGGGTCGATCGGAATGATGTCACCCTCCTTGAGGTGCAGCAGTTCGCGGGTGAGGATGGTGAGGTCACTCCATTGAGCGACCACAGGCACCTTCACTTTGTCATACATATGCTTCCACTTCACATGCTCGGCTTCCTTAAATTCTTCCTCTTCATCCTCGGTGCCGCTGTGGGTTTGTTGGGCAAGATGGCGCAGTAAGGGTTCAAGGCCGCGGACGGGAAGGAGCAATTGCAATTGGTCCATGCAATCGCCCATTTCGGCATCAATAGCGATGTGGTAAAAACTTTCCTCCATGCTGGCGGCAGGGATGTGGGTGGGATCGCTTTCGTTGCCGAGCAGAGTGGCGCGAAGGGGTTCTTCAAAATTCCAGAACTTGGCCCATTCGCGCAGAAAAATTTGGGCGACTTGATCGATGAGAGCGGTTTCCACTTCGCGGATGGTGCGTTCGGGATTCACGGCGAAGCCTTTGCCGCCAAGCATGCGGTCGGCAATGGTGAGGCCGAGGGGCTTGGCGATGTCGAGCGCGCCGATGGCTTCGAGCGGATGGAGTTTGAAAAGAACCATGTGGCGGTCATGCCCGATTGATTTGGCGTACCCGCCGAGGTCCGTGACCTCCAGCGAAACTTGCTCGAGCATCAGCTCACTCCTCAAAAACAGGGATAAACGCGAGCTCAGTGACCGCAAAAGCAGAGCGTTTTGTTTTTGGAATCGATGCACCTCGGTGGAGGACATCGAGGCTTGTTTGCCAACGGTGAAGGTGTGGATGGCGCTGGCGGGCACGTCTTCAAGCGTGCCGTTCGGGCGATGCACGGGGATGGACTCCTCGGGCGAACCGCCTTCGGGAGCTTCGCCGCCTTCGCCCGCGGGGTCATCGGCGAAGCCGACGGGTGCGCCGACCGGGGAGGTCATGTCCCGGAACAGCCGCACTTCCGAATTGGGATCGATTCGCCAGCTCATGGTTGCATTCGTTCGCTTGATTTACTGCATCACCCATTTGGGGATGATTACTGATTGGATCGGATGGCTTGTGCCCAAAATACTCTGAAACATCCCTTTGAGTTGGTTTGGCATTCCGTTCCTAATGGAGGGCTCGGACATTTCCTCGGCAGACATAGCCGAAAGAATAGTGCTTACCAGTGCCTCCAGTCGTTTCCTGTTGTCTTTGACGGCTTCCGGGAATCCGTTGTCATCGGCGTTTTTCCGAATCAGCAGAATTTCCACCATTAAATATCGAGTTGATCCTGAGGGATTAACCACAATAAACTCGCCTTCTTCCACGATCGGCACGGGCGTGCCATGCTTGGTTTCGGTTTTGCTATTACCGCCACCCTCTTCGGCGTGGCCATCACCTTCTTTGGCGTGGCCATCACCTTCGCCGTGGCCATCACCTTCGCCGTGGCCATC
>JAPKDK010000189.1 GCA_028872645.1 Verrucomicrobiota bacterium | reverse complement strand
GTTAAATCCGTGACTGCGCAATTGATGCGGCGCAGTTTCAAAATCACGCAACGCGTGCCAATCGCCGTTGTCATCCTGTCCTTCGAACAAAATTGTGTTCACTGCGCCCCATTCGCTGGCGCTTTCATCGAGCACATCCACCATCTCCAGCGCCAGCAATTTGTGCGGCAAAGTGAGGTTGATGCCAATGTAATGCATCGCCTGCGCGCCGACGATTGCCTCGCGCAATTGCTCCGGTCGCACCTCGGCAGCGGTGTAACGCCAGTCGAGCCCCAGCTCCGCGATGCCGGCGTTTTGCATCGCCGGCGAGGCCGAATGCCCCACGGGAAACCCATACACCGCGCAAAGCCGTGTGCGGGCGGAAACAGGATGTGAATGGTCGGACACACGCGGAATGTAGCGAACCCAATCGCCGCGGTCGAGATTCGAGTGGCTTGACGCGGCGTCGTTGCTTTCCCACAATGCGCCCCCGAAATCATTTAATTTTACTATGAGCGACAAAATATTTACACCCACCGCCGCCGCGTCCAAGGACGCGCATATTTCTTCTCTGGAACAATACCGCGAGCTGTACGACCGCTCTATCAACGACCCCGATGGGTTTTGGACGGAGCACGCCGAGCGCCTTGATTGGGCGGAGAAATGGGACACGCTGCGCGAATGGGATTACAATAAAGCGGAGGTCAAATGGTTTTTGGGCGGCAAGCTCAATGCCTGTTACAATTGCGTGGACCGCCATGTGGACGCCGGCCACGGCGCTGACAAGGCGCTGATTTGGGAGGGGAACGATCCCACCGAGAGCCGCACGTTTACCTACCGCGAACTGCAGGCGGAAGTGCAGCGGGCGGCGAATGCGCTGAAAAGTCTCGGCATCGCCAAGGGTGATCGGGTTTGCATTTATATGCAGATGATCCCGGAGCTGACCATCGCGATGCTTGCTTGCGCGCGGATTGGGGCGGTGCATTCGATTGTGTTCGGCGCGTTCAGCGCGGACAGCCTCGTCACGCGCATCAACGATTCCAAATGCAAAGCCATCCTCACGCAAGACACCGGCGTGCGCGGCACGAAGCTGGACATCGCAATGAAAGCCAACGCCGATGCGGCGGTGGCGAGCACGCCGTCCATTGAAAAAATTCTGGTCGTCCAACGCACCGGCGCGGAAGTGACGATGACCGAGGGGCGCGATGTGTGGTGGCACGAAGCGCTGGCCGCTGCCGATGCGGAATGCCCCGCCGAGCCAATGGATGCGGACGATCCGCTGTTCATTTTGTACACCTCCGGCAGCACCGGCAAACCCAAGGGCGTGCTACACACCACGGGTGGCTATCTCGTTTACGCGGCCACGACGCATCATTATGTTTTCGATTATCATCCGGGCGATGTCTATTGGTGCACGGCGGATATCGGCTGGGTGACGGGGCACTCTTATATAGTGTACGGCCCGATGGCCAATCGCGCGATCACGGTGATGTTCGAGGGCGTGCCAAACTATCCCGACCATGGGCGCTTCTGGGAAATCGTGGCCAAGCACAAGGTGAACATTTTTTACACCGCGCCGACTGCGCTGCGCGCGTTAATGAAAGAAGGCGACAGTTGGCCGAGCGAACACGATCTCTCCAGCCTGCGTTTGCTGGGCACGGTGGGCGAGCCGATCAAGCAACCGGAATGGAATTGGTATCATAAAATAATCGGCAAAGAACAATGCCCCATTGTGGACACGTGGTGGCAAACGGAAACGGGCGGCATCATGATTTCGCCTTTGCCCGGCGCCACACCCACCAAACCGGGCAGTGCCACGCTGCCGTTCTTTGGCGTGAAACCAGCCCTCGTCGATGACGCGGGCGACATCATCGAAGGCAACGGCGTGGCCGGCAATCTTTGCATCCTCGAGCCGTGGCCCGGCCAAATGCGAACGGTGTACGGCGATCAACAGCGGTTTTTTGACACCTACTTCGCGCGCTTTCCTGGTAAATATTTCAGCGGCGACGGCTGCAAACGCGATGCGGACGGCTACTATTGGATCACCGGTCGCGTGGACGACGTCATCATCGTGAGCGGCCATAACCTCGGCACCGCCGAAATCGAAGGGGCCATCGGCGGCCACCCCGCCGTGGCGGAGGCGGCAGTGGTCGGCTACGAGCACAACATCAAAGGCAACGCCATTTACGCATACGTCACGCTCAAGACTGGCGAGGAAATCACTGACACGATGACCGCTGAGATTGTTAAACAAGTCCGCGCCGACATCGGCCCGCACGCCTCGCCGGAAAAAATCCAATTCACCGCCGGCCTACCCAAAACCCGCAGCGGCAAAATAATGCGCCGCATCCTCCGAAAAATTGCCGAAGGCGACACCGACAACCTCGGCGACATCAGCACGCTTGCCGATCCGGCGGTGGTGGAGTCACTAGTTGCTGGGCGCGTGGAGTAATTTTTTGAACCGCCAATTCGCTAAGTTTTTAAATTTGGTTTTCCTTGGCGTCTTTGCGTCTTGGCGGTTCAACTATTTTCATTCCTACCGTGTGAATGTCTAATCCTTGCACCGCCTTCGCCGCCGCCTTAACTTCGCGGCGATGAAATGGTTGCCCTTTGAGTTTGCGCTGGCGCTGCGCTATTTGCGGCCCAAACGCACATCGGTTTCCTTCATCACACTCATCTCCGTGGTGGGGGTGATGTTGGGCGTGGCAGTGCTGATCATCGTCACCTCGGTTTTCTCCGGATTTCATTTGCAACTGAAGAAATCGTTTTTCCAATTCTCGGCCGATCTCACCGTGCGATCGCTGGGCGGGCCGATTGTGGAATACGAGGCGCTGTCCGATCGCATTGCAAAGATTCCCGGCGTGACCGGCGTCTCCCCAATCATCGGCGGCAAAGTGATGATGGAGACCGATTCGCAAATCGGCGTGCCGGCTTTTGATGCGCCGGTGCTGTTGGGCGTGGATTCGGAGCGAATGAAAACCGTTAGCCAAGTGCCGGAAAATCTTGAGGCGGGCGAATTCAATCTACGGGGTAATCGGCTGGTGATTGGCTATAATTTCGCGCGAATGGACGGCGAGTTTCGGCTGGGCGTGGGCGATCGCGTGCTGATCCATTCGCCCAAGAGCATTCAGGAAATGCGTGATTCGCGCGAGGGCGGTGAGGACATCGGGATTTTACCTGACGAATACATCGTGGCGGGCGTGTTCGATGCGGGCCAAAAAGATCTCAACGATTTTATGTTCTGCAGCCTCTACAACGCGCAGGATCTTTATGGGCTCGATGAAGGCGTGGCGATGTTGTGGGTGGAAACCACCGACCCGCTGGAACTCGGCCCGCAGCAAGCGGCGTTGGAAAAATTGCTTGGCGAGGGCTATCGCGTTGGCACTTGGAAAGATCTCAATCCCGTGCTGCTCGCGCAGGTGCAGGTGGAAAAAATGATCAACCAATTCCTGATGTTTTTTATCGTGGTGGTGGCGGCGTTTGGCATTGCGAGTTCGCTGATTATTTTTGGCGTACAAAAAACCAAAGAGATCGGCCTGCTTAAAGCGCTGGGCGCGAGTAACGGGCAAGTGAGTTTTGTGTTTCTCATTCAAAGCGCGGTGGTCGGCGTGCTCGGCACGGGCATGGGGATTGCGATGGGATTGTTGGTGCTGAAATACCGCAACCAGTTTTTGGGATTCCTGCGCGGCCACGATGTGGAGTTGTTTCCGGAAAAACTCTACGGCTTCCGCGAACTCCCCGCGCAAGTGGTGCCGGGGGATCTCGTGGTGATTTGCGGCGTATCCGTCTTGATTTGTTTGGTGGCCGGAATATTGCCGGCTTGGAATGCGGCCCGCTTGCGGCCGGTGGAGGCTTTACGCAGTGAGTGATTTTGTTTTGCAAGCCTCGGGCGTGGGGAAGACCTATCAGATGGGAGGCCAGCCGCTCACGGTCCTCAGTGGCGTGGATCTCGCGTTGGCGTGCGGCGAGTTTGTGGCGTTGCAGGGGGCTTCCGGTTCGGGCAAAAGCACGCTGTTGCAATTGTTCGGCGGGTTGGACGCGCCTTCGGAGGGGGAAATTATTTTCAAAGGAAAATCGTTACAACATCAAACGCCCCAAGCGGCGGCAATTTTTCGCGGACTTCACATCGGCTTTGTGTTTCAGGCGTATCATTTGTTGCCGGATTTGGATGCGCTGGAAAATGTTTACCTCCCCGCGCAGGTGCAGCGCGCGCCGCAAGCCAAGGCCGAAGCCCGCGCGCGGGAATTGCTGGATGCCGTGGGGCTGGCCAATCGGATGACGCATTTGCCCACGGAACTTTCCGGCGGCGAACAACAGCGCGTGGCCATCGCGCGGGCGTTAATGAATGAACCGGAAATTATTTTAGCCGATGAACCAACGGGGAATCTCGACACCGGCACCGAGGCGGAAATCATCGCGCTGCTCGCTCAACTGCACCGCGAGCGCAACCTCACGCTGCTGGTGGCCACGCACGACGAAGTGGTCGCCGCCGCCGCCCAGCGCATTGTTAGGCTGAAGGATGGAAGGATTGCTGACTGAAGGATTGCCTCGCCGCCTCCCTTGCGGCACTCTCCGCCGACCGATGAAGGTTTATATTAACGGAAAATTTGTGGATGAGGCCAAAGCCTCAGTGTCAGTATTTGATCATGGGCTGCTTTATGGCGATGGATTGTTCGAAGGCATTCGCGCTTACAACGGGCGCGTGTTTCGGCTGGAAGAACACATAGACCGGCTGTTTTATTCGGCCAAAGCGATTTTGATGAAGCTGCCGATGAGCCACAAGGCGTTGTGCGCGGCGGTGGTGGCGACGTGCCGACGCAATAAAGTTCGCGATGGCTACATCCGACTGGTGGTCACGCGCGGCGCGGGCACGCTGGGGCTCGATCCTAATCGCTGCAGCAATCCGCAGGTGATCATCATCACCGCGAACATCCAGCTTTATCCCAAGGCGTTTTATGATAAAGGGCTGACGATTGTCACCGTACCCACCACGCGCAACCACACCAACGCGGTGAATCCGGCCATCAAATCGCTCAATTACCTCAACAACATTCTCGCCAAAATCGAGGCCACCAACGCCGGTTGCGTCGAGGCCATCATGCTCAACTCGCAAGGCTACGTGGCCGAATGCACCGGCGACAATATTTTCATGCTCAAGCACGGCAAAATGTTTACGCCGTCGCTGGCGTCCGGAGCGTTGCACGGCATCACGCGCAATGTGGTGATGGAATTGGCCGAGGGATTGGATGTCGAAGTGACCCAACCCAACCTCACCCGCTACGATTTATACAACGCTGACGAATGTTTTATCACCGGCACCGCTGCTGAAGTGGTGCCCGTCGTAAAAATCGACGGCCGAAAAATCGGCACCGGCCGCCCCGGCAAACACACCCAAGCCTTCATGCAAGCCTACCACGCCCTGACCAATGCGTCGGGATCGGAAATTTTGTGATATATTAAAACAATGCAATGTTGCCAACCAGATTGTGAGAACGAGGCCACGGTTCATTTGACTGAGATTGTGGATGGTCAGATGAAGAAGATTGATCTCTGCGAGGAATGCGCCAAGGAACAGGGGGTGACGGATCCGAAAGGCTTTGCGTTGGCGGATTTGTTGCTGGGGCTGGGCGCGGCTTCGGAGATGGAGTCGGGCAGTGGCGAGCTGGAATGTCCCGCGTGCGGGTTCGCGCAGGCGGATTTTAAGAAGAGCGGGCGGTTGGGTTGCTCCGATTGCTACGCCACGTTTGCCGAGCCGCTGGAGGGGATGCTCAAGCAAATGCACAAGGGCACGCAGCACGTGGGAAAGGTGCCGAAAGCGTTGCGGCAGGAAATGAGTTTCACCAAACATCGGCAGCAATTGGAAAAGCAGTTGAATAAGGCCATCGAGACGGAGGATTATGAGCAAGCGGCGCTGGTGCGGGATCAGTTG
>JAPKDK010000188.1 GCA_028872645.1 Verrucomicrobiota bacterium | reverse complement strand
TCCATGCCGCCGATGTGGGCGTGGAAAAGGTCGATCGGCTCGTGGCTTTCGCGGCGCACTTTGGCATCGAAATTCACGCCGCCCGGCGCGAGGCCGCCGTATTTCATCACCGCGAGCATGCACTTGGTGGTGAGATAAATATCGGTCGGGAATTGGTCGGTGTCCCAGCCGAGCAGGAGATCGCCGGTGTTGGCGTCCATCGAGCCGAGGAAACCCTGCCCGCCGGCGAAGTCGATTTCGTGCTCCATCGAGTGGCCCGCCAGCGTGGCGTGATTGGTCTCGAGGTTCAGCTTCACGTGATCTTCCAAACCATAAGTGCGCAGGAAATTAATACACGCCGCCGCATCGAAATCGTACTGATGCTTCGTTGGCTCCTTCGGCTTGGGCTCGAACATAAACTGGCCGGTGAAGCCAATCTCCTTCGCGTAATCCACCGCCATGTGCATGAACGCGGCGAGATGATCTAACTCGCGATGCATGTCCGTGTTCAGCCAATTTTGATACCCCTCGCGGCCGCCCCAAAACACATAGCCTTCTCCGCCGAGATCCTTCGTCACTTCCAGCATCTTTTTCACCTGCGCGGCCGCAAACGCAAATGCGTCCGCATTGCAACTCGTCGCCGCTCCGTGCATATAGCGCGGATTGCTAAACAAATTTGCCGTACCCCAAAGCAGCCGTTTCCCTGTGCGCCCCTGCTCCTCCTTCAGCACTGCCGCCACCGCATCGAGATTCGCATGGCTCTCCGCCAACGACGCTCCTTCCGGAGCCACATCGCGGTCATGAAAACAATAAAACGGCGCACCCAATTTTTCCAAAAACTCAAAAAACACCCGCGCTCGATTCTGCGCATTCGCCACATCATCCGCTCCCTCCCAAGGACGCAAAGCCGTCCCCGGCCCGAAGGGATCCGCGCCGCCCCCGCGCATCGTGTGCCAATACGCCACGCCGAAGCGCAAGTGCTCCGTCATCGGCTTGCCCTCTACCACCTCGGCGGCATCGTAATGCTTGAAGGCCAACGGATTCTTGGAATCCGTGCCCTCGTACTCAATCAGTTTTACATCCGGAAAAAATTCAGTCATAAGGTTTTTTGGTAAAATGGAACCACGGGCATTGGACGAAAGCGGCAGCGGTAAGTCAAGAGAAAGGCAACTACCAAACCTCCACCGGCCCTTTGGGGACGGGGATGGTTTTGCGTTTTTCGACGGCGGTTTCAGGTTCGTTCATAAAGGAAGCGACCATTGGGGAAAGCTCATATTGGGGGAGGAGTTGGCCTTCGTCGTCGGTGAATTTTTCGCGCAACTCGAGGTAGTCTGCGAGGACGGTTTCGAAATCCTCGCGGGTGCTGATTTGGACGACGGCCTTGTTGAAGGGCTTGGCGGGACCGAAGCGTTTGGCGTACCACGGGGCGACCTTGCGGAACATTACGCTGCCGCGGTTTTCGCCAAAGACTTCGACCATCAAATCGTAATGCCGACGCAGCACGCGGATGCGGTCATCAAAGGTCGGCTCGGGCAATAGCTCGCCGGTCTCGATGGCGTGCCGCGTGTGCTTGAAAATCCACGGATTATAAAAAGCGCCGCGCCCAATGCTGACGCCCGCGCAGCCGGTGGCCTCGAACATATGCTTGGCCGCCTCGGCGGTGGTGACGTCGCCATTGCCCACCACCGGCAAGCCGGGCACCGCCTCGACAACTTTTCGAATACCCTCGAGATTCACCGTGCCTTCAAACCCCTGTGCGCGCGTGCGGCCGTGGACGAATATCGCGGCGATGCCGGCGTCCTGCAAAGTGCGCGCGAGGTCGGGCGCGGTGAGATTGTTGTCGTCCCAGCCAAGCCGCATCTTGGCGGTGACGGGAATTTTCAAAGCCTCGATCATCCCGCGCACGAGCGCTTGGGTTTTATCCAGCTCAGTCATCATCGCCGAGCCGCCGCCGGTCTTCACCACTTTGCGGACAGGACAACCCATATTGATGTCAATAGCCGAGATGCCGAGCGCCTCGAGTTGCAGCGCCGCATCACGCATCTCCTCCGGCACCGCGCCAAAGAGCTGCACCGCGAGCGGGCGGTCGGCGTCATTCGTCTCGATGAGCTTCAGCGCCTTCGGGTTGCGCTCAATCAGCGACCGGGCATTCACCAAATCTGTGGTGCACAAATCCACCCCGCCCACCTCGCGAATGACGAGCCGGAACGGCAAATTCGTATACCCCGCCAACGGCGAAAGAAACAAATTCGACCGCAACGATAATGTGCCCATTTGAAACATATTGCTTGGGGAATTTTAACAGGGATGGGCAGGATATTCAGGATAATAATTTTTCATCCTGAATATTGTGGGCATCCGGGTTCTTTCCATAATAGATTTTCGCCAATCGTTGCGGCGAAGCGCCGAGGGCGTATGAGGTGATGCAGCGGACCATACGCCAGTAAGTTTTGAGCGCGCCGTGGACGCGAAACTTGCGGGCGGAGGTGAGCACGGTGGCGGAGGCCAGCGCAATACGGCCGTGGGGGGCGAGGGTTTTGCAGAGTTCGAATTCTTCCATCAATGGCACGCCAGGCACGCCGCCGCATTGTTCGAGCACAGCGCGTTTCACAAAAATTGCTTGGTCGCCAAAGAGACGGTTAGTGAGCGCCCACAGCAACCAACAGCGCAAACGCGAACCCGGCAATGCGCCGCCATCGCGAAAGCGTTTGTAAAAACCACCGGCAACCACCAGAGGGCGTGCGAGGGTTTCGGCAATGACCGCGCCGGCATTCTTCGGCAGCCAAGTATCCGCATGTAATAAAAGAACGACGTCTCCGGAGGCCCGTTGCGCGCCAAGGCGAAGTTGCTTACCACGGTTGGGTTCGCATTCGAGGACAATGCAGTTGTGTTCGCGTGCGATGGCTTGCGTGTCGTCTGTACTGCCGGCATCGACGACAATAATTTCCTTTACCTCGGGAATGACTCGCGCGCGCTTGATCGTCTCAGGTAACTCGCCCTCCTCGTTGAGCGCGGGGATGATGACCGACAGGGCCGGCATGGCTTAGTCATCATTTAAATTCTTGTATGCGCCGAAGTCGCTGAAGAAGTGTTTTTTGGCGAATTTGTAGACCCAGTTTTTTTCGGGGACTTGCTCGGTGCGGTTCCATTGGCTGGGGCGATTTTGCATGGCTTCGAGTTCGGCCAGGGCGGTTTTGCGGGCGGTGCCGTCGGGGGCGTTGTGTTTTTCGACGAACTCTTTCACCTTATCGGGGCGCTCAAGCATGATGCAGCCTCGGGTGGTTTCGCTGCTCATCGTGCGGAAGTCGGACAGGTATTCACTTTGCACGAAGACGTCGCGGATGTGGCGGTCGTCGTTGATATTTTCCTTGGCGAATTGAATAATGGGGCAGGGCTCGATGGCGCCCCACGGGCTGATGTGATGGCTGATGCCGGTGGCCGCGGGGCACAGCGCCTGGCCGTCGTCCATATAATAGGCGTCGATGAGCGCGATGGGTTTTTCGCAACGCATGTTGACGACGAACTTGCGCACCTTGATTTGCTGCTCGGGCGTGAGGCAAAGCTCTTCGCTGGGCTCGGGGCCGACGGGGCGGTAGGTGTGGTACCACGCGTACATCACGCCGAGGTCGATGAGCTTATCGAGCCACTCTTCGCGTAGCAGGTCGTCGAGGTTGTTTTGGCAAAGGCTGGTGGCCACGCCGGTGAGGAGTTTATTTTCCACGCAGTTCAAAATGCCCTGCATGCTCTTGCTGTAAACATCCGCCTTGCCGCGGCGCTCGTCGCTGACCAGCTCGGTGCCCTCGATGGAAATGAGCGGGGTGACGTTGCCCATCGCGCGCATCTTCTTCGCCACCTCATCCGTGATGAACTGGCCGTTGGTGAAAATTTGAAAATAACATTCGGGATGCTCTGCTAAAATATCGAGCAACCCTTTGTACATGAACGGTTCGCCGCCGAGGATGCCGAAGAAACTATTGCCCGCCTCGCTCGCTTCGCGGATGAGTCGGTGCAGTTGCTCGGCCTCAATCTTTTCCTGCTTCGCCTCGACGTCCACCCAACAGCCTTGGCAGCGGAGGTTGCAGGAATTGAGCACGGAGATGTAAAGGAACGGCGGGAAGTACTCGCCCTTTTTCAACCCCTTTTTAAACCGCTGCACACTCCGCATCCCGCGCCAGCCGAAATTGTAGGCAAACTTCCAGAGCAGACGTTTGTCCGTCTCGAGCAAAACACGCTTGGCCATTCGAAGGTACACGCGCGGACTATCGTCCGCGAAGGCCCAATGATCAATGACCAATGTCCAAGTAAATTCCAATGACCAATCAGAGATGAGCGGCTTGGGTTTTTGGGATTGGTCATTTACAGATTTCGCCTGCCTACTTACCTTTTTGCCATGAAAACACCCTTTGCTTCGCGTCGTCATTTTCTTGCTTCCACGGGCTTGTTGCTGGCTGGGTCAACCCTCGCTCAGGTGCGGCCGCCGGTGACTAATCCGAAGGCGACTTCGGGCGATGCGGTGGCGGAGCCGGATTGGGAGAAGCGGCTTTCCATTTCCGTGGGGCCGAAGAAGGCGGACTTGGTTGGCACCAATGAAAAAGTTTTGCAGGCGGCGGTGGATTACATGGCGCGGATGGGCGGCGGCACGGTGCGGGTGTTGCCGGGCGAATATCTACTGCGCAACGCGGTGCATTTGCGGAGCAACGTGCGGCTGCTCGGTAGCGGCGCGGAGAGTGTGTTGAAAAAGGAAGCGTCGGTGATGGTGAAGCTGGTCGATGACAGTGATTGGTATGATCAGGAAATCACGCTGGCCAACGGCAAAGGATTTCGCGTGGGCGACGGCGTTTGCCTGCGCGCGAAGAATCCGCATAACGGCAGCAGCACGGTCATCAAGCGCACGCTCGTGGCGCGCAGTGGGAATCGCTTCAAGCTCAACGCCGGCCTGCGCAAAAATCTTTGGCTCTCGGGCAAGCCGACTTGCTCGACGTTGTTTCCCATTTTGAACTGCGAACACGTCAAGCACGTGGCCATTGAAAATATCACGCTCGACGGCAATCGCAAAAACAACGCCAATCTCGATGGCAACTACGCCGGCTGCATCTTCGCGCAGGATTGCAGTTGGCTGACCTTTCGCGACGTCGAGGCGCACCATTACAATGGCGACGGAATAAGCTGGCAGATTTGCCACGACGTGGTCGTCGAAGGCTGCCACTCGCACGACCACGCGGGCCTCGGGCTGCATCCGGGCAGCGGCTCGCAACGGCCGGTGATGCGCGGCAACAAGCTGGTGCGCAACCACATCGGCATCTTTTTCTGCTGGGGCGTGCGGCACGGGTTAGCGGAGAAAAATATCACCCTCGATAACGACATCGGCATCTCCATCGGCCATCGCGACACGGATAATTTCATTGTGGACAATGACGTGCTCCGGAGCAAAAAGGGCGGCATCGTTTTTCGTCCGGACACCCGTGGCAAGGACTTCGGCCCGCATCGCAATCGCATTGAGAAAAACCGCATCGTCGATAGCGGCAATGAGTCCGGCATCGGCATCGACGTCCGCGGCAATCTCCGCGACATCACCCTCAAGGCCAACGAAATCCGCGAAACCCGCGGTGCCCAAAAGCGCGTGGGCGTCCACGTCGGCAAGGAAACCAAGGACGTGAAGCTGGAAGGAAACAAGATAGAAGGATTCAAGACGCCGGTGGTGCGGGAGCCGCGCAAGTGATGCGCGCGGCGGGGGCTGCAAATTGAACGTCTTTAATTTCTCCGCTTCGCCTCACGGTCTCCCAAGTCGCCCGAAACAAACTGGGGTAGCACGCTGGAAATGAGCGTTTGGTAAGGACTGCCGAAGCGGTTGGCAGCGGAGGATGCAAGAATTGAGCACGGAGATGTAAAGGAACGACGGCAAGTACTCGCCCTTTTTAAACCGCTGCACACTCCGCATCCCGCGCCAGCCGAAGTTGTAGGCAA
>JAPKDK010000187.1 GCA_028872645.1 Verrucomicrobiota bacterium | reverse complement strand
CGGGGAACACCCGTGTTTTGCGAAACACCCAGCGCGCCACGCGAAACCGCTCCACGCCAGCCATCCGAATGGCCCCGAGCAACAGCGCGCCCGCCAGCGTGAAGGGCAGCAGCAACAGATCCGCCACCGGCAACAGCGCCTCCACACCGCGCCGCAACAGGCCACCGGGCGGAAATAGTTTGAACAAAAAATCGCGCACGATTGGCGCGACCGTAGCAATCGTTCGCCGCCGCCGCAAGCCGTGCAATGGCGAAGGGGTTGAATCTTGGCCCGAAACCGCGTAGCCTCTCGGGATGCAGGTGGTTATCCTATGCGGCGGCCAAGGCACGCGATTGCGCGAGGAGACGGAGTATCGTCCCAAGCCGATGGTGCCCATCGGCGGCCGGCCGATTCTCTGGCACATTATGAAAACCTACGCCCACCACGGCCACCGCGATTTCATTTTGTGCCTCGGCTACAAGGGCGAAGTCATCAAGGATTATTTTCGAAACTACCTGTGGCAAACCAGCGACGTGACGCTCAAGCTCGGCCGCAAACCGGAGGTGCAATACCACACCCATCACGATGAGGAAGACTGGACCGTGACCCTCCTCGACACCGGCCCCACCACCGAAACCGGCGGCCGCCTCGCACGCGCCTTGCCGCACGTGCGCGATGAAAATTTTCTGTTTACCTACGGCGACGGCGTCACCGACAGCGACCTCAACGCCTCCATTGAGTTTCACAAAAACCACGGCGCGATAGCGACCGCCACCGCCGTGCAACCGGCCGGCCGCTTTGGCGAGCTGTCCATCAACGAAGGCACCATCACCACCTTCAGCGAAAAACCCGATCGCGAGCCGCGCTTTGTCAACGGCGGCTTTTGCGTGTTCAACAAACGCATCGGCGATTATTTGACCGGCGACGATTGCATCCTCGAGCGCGAGCCATTGGAGCGCCTTGCCAATGAAGGCCAACTCAAAGCCCATTGTCACACCGGCTTTTGGCAGTGCATGGACACCCCTCGCGAGCAGCAACAACTCGAGTCCCTTTGGGCTGCCGACGATGCGCCGTGGAAAATCTGGTAGAGATGTTCGGCAAATTTTATAGCGGCAAAACCACGTGGGTCACCGGCCACACCGGCTTCAAAGGCGCGTGGCTCAGCCTGTGGCTGCGCGACCTCGGTGCGAACGTCCACGGCCTCGCCCTCGCCCCGCACGCCCCGCCCAATCTCCACGAAACCCTCGCGCCCAACACTTTTGCCAGCGAAACCATCGGCGACATCAGCGATTTCGATTTTGTCAAAAGAGCCGCCGACGACGCGCAGCCCGACATCGTTTTCCACCTCGCCGCCCAACCGCTAGTGCGCCGCTCGTATGATGCCCCGTTGGAAACCGCCACCACCAATATTCTCGGCACCGCCCACGTTTTGGAAGCATTGCGCGCAAACAAAATCGATTGCCCCATCGTTGTCGTCACCAGCGACAAGTGCTATGAGAATGACGGCACCGCGCACGCCTTCACCGAGGCCGACCCGCTCGGCGGACACGACATTTATTCCGCGAGCAAAGCCGCTACGGAAATAATGACCCGCAGTTGGCAGCGCGCTTTCAATGGCCGCATCGCCACCGCCCGCGCCGGCAACGTCATCGGCGGCGGTGATTACGGCATCGACCGCATTGTGCCCGATTGCGTCCGCTCGCTCGCAGCTGGCGAGCCCATCGCCGTCCGCAGCCCCGCCGCCACGCGCCCGTGGCAGCACGTGCTCGATTGTTTGTCCGGTTACCTTTGGCTCGGCGCGCGCTTGGGCGAGGATGATTCCTTTGCCGAAGCATTCAACTTCGGCCCTACGCCCGAAGCCCAACGGCCCGTGCGCGAACTCGTGGAAAACTTTCTCCAACACTGGCCCGGCGAATGGACCGATGCCTCGGACCCAACCGCCCCCCACGAAGCCGCCACCCTTTCCCTTGCCATTGACAAAGCTCGCGAACAACTCGGCTGGCAACCTGTTTGGGATTTCGCCACCGCCGTCCAAAGCACCGCGCGCTGGTATCACCAACGCCACGTCGTAAACGCCGAAGACCTTCACGGCCTCAGCCTCGCCCAGCTCGAAGCGTACACCGCCGATGCTGCCGCCGCGTCCGCTGCGTGGGCCCAATAAAAAATGATCGAGAATTTCCAATGCCGCTCGTGCGCCGCGCGCTCCGGAGAATTGATTCTCGATCTCGGCGAACAACCGCTCGCCAATAATCTCCTCGCGTCCGAAGACCTCGCCCAACCTGAGCCGCGCTTCCCGTTGCGCCTCGCCGTGTGCACCGAATGTTGGCTGCTGCAAATCACCGACCTCGTGCCGCCCGTCGAATTGTTCAGCGATTACATTTATTTTTCGTCCTACTCCGATGCGTGGACGCAACACGCCGCCAAATGCGCCGAGCGCTATCGCGATGAATTCGCGCCAAGTTACGTCATCGAAATCGCCAGCAACGATGGCTATCTCCTGCGCCACTTCGCCGAAACCAACACGCCGCATCTCGGCATCGAGCCCGCCGAAAACATCGCCACGGTCGCGCGCGGAAAGGGCATCCAAACGCGCACGGATTTTTTCTCTAAAAAACTCGCACAAGAATTGGCCGCCGAAAAACAACCCGACCTCATCCTGGCCAACAACGTTTTCGCCCACGCACCCGACCCCAACGACTTCGTCGCCGGTCTCAAAATACTGCTCGCGCCCGAGGGTCGCGCAATTCTCGAATTCCCGCACGCGGTCGAAATGATTGCCCAAACCGAATTCGACACCATTTACCACGAACACGTTTTCTATTTTACCCTAACCGCTCTCGAACCTCTCTTCACTCGCCACGGACTCCGCATCACACGCGTCGAACGCACGCCGCTTCATGGCGGGTCACTGCGAATTTTTGTGCAACACGATTCCCACTCCGCCGATGAAACCGTCGCAGCATTGCGTGAAGAGGAAAACCAATCAGGCGTGGGTAGCCTCGATTATTATCAAAATTTCGCCGCCAACGCCTCGGCCATCCGCGATCCATTACGCGCGCAAATCACCGGCCTCAAAGCCCAAGGCAAAACCCTTGCCGCCTATGGCGCGGCGGCCAAAGGCAGCACGCTGCTGAATTTTTGTGGCCTCACCGCCGTCGACCTCGCCTTCGTCGCCGATCGCAGCCCGCACAAGCAGGGCAAGCTCATGCCCGGCGCACACGTGCCCATTGTGCCCGCCGAGGAATTGGCCCAACGCTCGCCAGACGTCACTTTATTGTTGGCGTGGAATTTCGCGGATGAAATCCTCGCGCAGCAGCAAGTGTACCGCGACGCGGGCGGGAAATTCCTAATTCCCATTCCCAATGTGCGGCTGGTTTGAATATGAAATTTACCGAAACAAAAATTGCCGGCGTATTCGTCATCGAATTGGAACGCCATAAGGACGCCCGCGGTTGGTTCGCGCGCGCGTGGTGCCGCGAGGAATTCGCCGCGTACGGCTTGCCGACCGACCTCGCCCAAACCAATATTTCTTACAATCCCCAGCGCGGCACGGTGCGCGGAATGCATTTCCAAACCGCCCCGCATGCGGAAGTCAAACTCATCCGCTGCGTTGCCGGCGCGGTGCACGACGTCGCCTTGGATCTCCGGCCGGAGTCGCCAACGTTCAAGCAATCCGTCGCCACCGAACTCAGCGCCGACAATGGTCTCGCTATGTTTTTACCCGAAGGCCTCGCGCACGGCTTCCAAACCCTCACCGACAATGCCACGCTCTTTTATCAAATGAGCACGCCCTACGCGCCGGAGTCTGCCAGCGGTGTGCGCTGGGATGATGCAACGTTTCAAATCGAGTGGCCCATCGCCGAGGCCATCGTGTGCGAGCGCGATGCGGCTTTTCCGGATTTCACCGAATGAACGCGCCACTCTCAGATGAACAGCTTGCCGCCTTCGCGCGTGATGGTTTTTTGGTGTTGCCGAATTTTTATGAACGCGCCGAAGTGGAAGCCGTGCAACGCGGCGTCCATTTGATAATCGGTTTGCTCATCGAACAACACCAACTCGCCATCGAGCAAACCGACTTTGCGCCGGAGACATTCGACGCGGGCTACCAAGCCCTCATCGCGCACGACCGCGCCTTGGGCGGGGTGGTTTATGATGCGGCAAAACAAATCCCCGCGTTCATTCGCCTCGTGGCCAGTGCCCAACACGAGGCAGTGGTGCGGCAAGTGCGAGGCACGGACGCCCCCGCAATCGCGGCTGGCGGTTACGGCATTCGTATTGACAATCCCTGTGAAGAAAAATTTCGCGCCGGTTGGCATCAGGATTATCCAGCGCAGTTTCGCAGTTTGGATGGATTGGTTTTTTGGAGTTCGCTGGTGCCAATGACGGACGAGCTCGGCCCCGTGGAGTTTTGCGTGGGCTCGCACAAAGACGGCCTTGCGCCCGTGCGCGAAACGGATTTAGAAAACCCCGATAAAACCGGCGCGTACGGATTGACCTTGGCCGACGAAACCGCGCGCGTGTCCAAATACAAAACCGCCGCGCCATTGACGGAGCCGTGCGATTTGGTGCTCGTCGATTTTCTCACGCTGCATCGCTCCGGCGAAAATCGCTCCGCCCGCTCGCGGTGGTCGATGCAAATGCGTTGGTTCAACTTTGCCGATCCCACCGGCAAGCGGCTCGGCTGGGTTGGCTCCTTCGCCGCCGGCAACGACCTGCGCGCGGTGCATCCGGAATTGGTGGTAGAATGATGGACGCCTGCAACATTTGCAACGACCCACAAGGCGCGCCGGTTTACAAATCCGCGCGGCCGGTTTCCATCACTTCGCTTTGCCAAGTGCTCGATGGCCTCACCCGCGTTTGGCATTGTGCCAATTGCGGTCACACCCAAACCGCGCCCCTGCCCGTGCTGGAAAAATTTTACGCCGAGGACTATCACATCCTCACCGCCAGCGAAGAGGAAGACCAACTCTACGCCGTGCGCGCTGGCCAGAAAATTTTCCGCACCGAACATCAAGTCGCCACGCTGCTGGAAAAACTAGATCTCCCTCCAAACGCCCAAGTGCTCGATTATGGTTGCGGCAAAGCCGCAACACTCAAAGCCCTTCGCGGCCATCGCGATGATGTCGTCCCGCACGTCTTCGATGTGGGCAAACAATACCGCGATTTCTGGAATGCCTTTGTGCCCGCTGGAAATCAAGCCGTGAACGAAGTGCCCAAAGAATGGGCGGGCCGCTTTGCTGCAGTGATTTCGTTTTTCGCACTGGAACACGTGGCCGAGCCAAAGGCGTTTGTGGCGGAGGCACGTCGATTGTTGCACGACGGCGGCACGTTTTATTTCCTTGTGCCTAACTTGTTTGCCAACACTGCCGACTTGGTGGTGGCCGATCATGTGAATCATTTTTCCGAAAGCTCGCTGCATCGGTTGTTGTCCGATGCCGGATTTGCCGTGCGCGAAATTGATGACACAACTCACAACAGCGCGTGGGTGGTGGTCGCGGAAAAAACCAATGTAAACTCGGAGCCGATACCCGCGACATCAGTTGCCGATAAAGTGAACACGATGGCCGAATACTGGCGGGAGTTTGGCGACCGCGTACGCGCATTTGAAAAAGTAAATGACGCCGAAGCGGCCATTTACGGCTCCGGCTTTTACGGTACGTTCATTCACGCCAGCCTTGATCGGGCCAAATCTGTGGAATGTTTTCTTGACCAAAACCCGCATCGGCAAAAGCAGACGTTGCTCGACAAACCCATCCTTGCGCCCGAGGCATTACCGGAAACAGTGCGGCGACTTTACGTGGGACTGAACCCGCGCGTGGCCCGCGAGGAATTAGCGATGATGGATTGGCCACAGGAATTGGAGGTGTTCTTCCCGTGAACGTGACACTGCGTGCTCTGGAGAAAACGGATTTTTCGGTGTTGGCCGCTTTGCGAAATGATGCGGCGGTGCAACGGCAACTGATGATTGAGCC
>JAPKDK010000186.1 GCA_028872645.1 Verrucomicrobiota bacterium | reverse complement strand
GCTTCGTCGTTGGCTTCGTCCGCGGCGGGGAGGTTGCCGCACAGGAGGGTCAGAATCAGAAATATATTTTTCATCGTATGAACACAGATGGACACAATGTGAAGGATTTTATTCAGCCTGCCGCAGGTTTATTTTTTTTCGTTAATATTGATCCGGCTGATGTTACCAAACAAATGACCGCCGACTTTGCCGTGTTTCCATGTGCCGGCGTATTTATCGCCATCAATGACCACATGCGCGCTGAAGGTGCCGAGGCCGGGGATGGAAAGTTTATCCATCGAAATCACCGGCGTATCACCCGCCCACTTGATGGGCAATGGCATCGGCAACGTGATATCCGTCTTGCCATATTTCACCCGTGCCCGGAAAAGAAACAAATCGCCCTTACCAATTTTTTTGACACTGAGAATCGTGTATTCCTCCTTCGTCGGCGCGCCTTCCCGGCCATCGATAGTGAACAGGCCCACCAACTTCACGCCCGACATGTCCTTTTCAAACTTGGCGAAGCGCGCTTTTTCATCCGCCGCGTAAAGAGAAAAAATGGCGCTAAAAAAAATCCCGAAAACAACCAGTGCCTGAAAGATAGGTTTCATGGCTGAATGTTACCTCATCGCACGTTACTTGGCAACGATTTGTCTGGTAAAATTGGCGCGTGCGGTCAAAATTAAAAATGCACTTCGCCCGCACACTTTTGAAGTTACGAATTCCCCATCTAGCTTTTGCGCTGACATTTTTGGCTCCCATCGTTAACGCCGACTGGCCGATGTTCCGCCACGACGCCGAGCGCACCGGATACACGCCAGAGTTGTTGACGGAAAAACTTTCGCTGCAGTGGACACATCACTCGACCAAACCGCAACCGGCATGGCCGCGCTCGAACCGCAAGACTTTCGACTTCGCCCACCAACCCATCGCCGCCAACGGAATGGTCTTCTTTAACAGCAGCGTCGAGGGCGCTGTGCGCGCGCTCGATGCGGTGACCGGCAAACGCAAATGGATATTTTACACGCAGTCGCCCGTGCGATTTGCGCCGCTTTTTTGGAAAGGCCAGCTGTTCGTCGGCAGCGATGATGGCTATCTTTATTGCCTCGACGCCGCCACGGGCAAACTACACTGGAAACTGCGCGCCGGACCGAATGACGAAATGGTGCTGGGCAATGGCCGGCTCGTCTCGCGCTGGATGGTGCGCGGCGGCGCAGCTATTCGCGACGGCATACTTTATTTCGCGGCGGGCATTTGGCCCACGGAAGGCGTTTACGTTTACGCGCTCAACGCCAAAACCGGAAAAGTAATTTGGAAAAATGATTCCAGCGGCAGCATCTACATGGGCCAGCCGCACGGCGGCGCGAGTGCCGCCAGCGGCGTCTCCTCGCAGGGCTATCTCGCGGTGACCGACAAGCGCGTCTTCGTCGCCACCGGCCGCTCCGTTCCAGCCGCGTTTGACCGCACGACCGGCAAGTTCCAATATTACCATTTGCAGTCCAACACCGCCAACGGCGGCAGCCTCATCATCGTCTCTGACCAGTTTTGCCTGAACCAAGGCACGGCCTTCAACCGCGCATCCGGCGCCCGCGCCGACCGCCTCGGCAGCGGCGCCATCGCCGCAATCCCCGGCGGCCTCGTTCGCTCATCGGTAAATGACATCGCCACTTTCAAATGGATCGACAAGGATTTCCTCGATCGTAAAGGCAATAAACAATCCAAGCGCGCGCTGGTTTCCGGCATCAAAACCAAGCTCGCCGGGCTGGGCGCGGAAACTATCGTTGCCGGAACCCACGCCATTGCCGGCGGCAAAGACAAGGTGGCAATGCTCGACCTGAAAACCGGCAAACAAATTTGGGGCGCCCAGGTGAAGGGAACGGCCTACGGATTAGCGACCACGGACGGGCGGCTTTTCGTGAGTACTAACGAAGGCTATCTATATTGCTTCAGCGGCGGCCCACGAAAGGCTCTCGTGATCCAGCCGGAAACAAACCTCACGCCGTACGTTGCCAATGAAAAATTTGTATCAGTTACCAAAGACATCGCCAAAGCAACCGGAACCACCAAAGGCTTCGCGCTGGACTTGGGTTGCGGCGAAGGTCGATTAGTTTTCGAGCTGGCCAAGGCCTCTGACTTGCACATCATTGGCGTGGAATCCGACCCCGCCAAAGTCGCCACGGCCCGCGCGAAACTCACCGCTGCCGGCCTTTACGGAACGCGCGTTACCATTATCCATTCGAACCCAAACACCGCGCCGCTGCCGGATTATTTTGCGAACCTAGTTGTCTCCGCACGCACCGTCACCGGCGGCAAAGCGCCGACCAATGCGCAACGGATGCTTCGGCCGTACGGCGGCGTGTACGCAGTCGGCAAGCCGGACAGTGTTCAGCACACCACGCGCGGCGCACTCAAGGGCGCGGGGAGTTGGACGCATCAATATTCCGACCCCGCCAACACCACCTGCTCGGACGACCAACTCGTGAAGGGCCCGTTGGGCATGCTTTGGTTTCGCGACATGGGCCAGGAAATGACCTCCCGCCATGGCCGCGCGCCCTCGCCGCTGTACAGTCGCGGCGTGCTTTTCTCCGAGGGGCTCGACAGTCTCGTGGCCGTGGACGCCTACAACGGCACCAAACTTTGGGAATATTCGCTGCCCGGAATCCTGCGCGCCTATCACGGCGACGACCTCATGGGCACCAGCGGCACCGGCAGCAACTACTGCGTCAGCGACGACAGCGTGTACATTCGCCGCGACGACCATTGCCTCCGCATCGATATTAAAACCGGCAAGCTCATCAAAAAATTCATCGCGCCCAAGGCCGCCAACGGCAAGCCCGGCACGTGGGGATACATCGCATTTGTGGACGGCCAACTCTTCGGCTCGCTGTCCAACCCGAAACACGTCGTCACTTACCGCTATGTGGCCGGCGGCGACATGAAAAAACAACTCACCGAGTCCACTTCATTTTTCGCCATTGATCCTGCCACCGGAAAAATCGACTGGCGCTACGACGCGAAGGATTCGCTGCGCCACAACACCATCGCCATCGGCGGCGGCAACGTGTTGCTCATCGACCGGCCGGTGGCGCTGTACGACCGTCGCCGTGACGGCAAGCCCAAGGGCGAGCGCCCCGGCCGGCTGATTTCGCTCTACGCCAAGACTGGCGAAAAAATGTGGGCACAAGACAAAGACATTTACGGCACCGTCAACGCCATCAGCGCCAAGCACGGCGTAGTAGTGATGGGCTACTCGCCCACTCGCTTTAAGCTGGCCAGTGAAATCGGCGGTCGCCTCAGCGGATTCCGTCTGCGCGACGGCAAGCGGCTGTGGGACATCAAGGCCGGCTACAACTCTCGCCCGATGATTAACGACAAGACGATCTACGCGCAAGGCGGTGCGTGGGACGTGCTCACCGGCAAGCCTCGCGCGTTCAACTTCAAGCGCTCCTACGGCTGCGGCGTGCTTGCCAGCTCGGCCAACCTGCTCGTCTACCGCTCCGCCACGCTCGGCTACTTCGATCTTGCGGAAAATTCCAAGACCCGCAACTTCGGCGGCATGCGCCCCGGCTGCTGGATCAACGCCATTCCTGCCGGCGGCCTCGTCCTCGTTCCCGATGCCTCCGCCAGCTGCCGCTGCAGTTACCAAAACCGCTCGTGGATTGCGCTGAAGCCTTCAGGTGAGAAGTGAGCCATAGCCATCCGGGGTTTGAATCTCCGGCCGGTCGCGGGTATGCCTTTCAATCTGTTCCGCAAACGCAAATTTCTCCACCGTCCCATCCGCGCGGATGACCGTTTGCTATCCGCATTCTCCAGGTATCCCACACGGCTAATCGGCCTCATCGCCGCATGCAAACCTTGTCGCGCCGGCCATTCCTCCACGCCAGGGCGTAATCGCAATCATTGTCACTTGGCAGAAATGTCAGCAACCGCTAGGCTTTCGCTATGCAAATCCGATTCGCTATTCTTCTGGGTTGCCTCGTTCTCTCGAACAGCTTAACTGCTGAAAACTGGCCACGGTTTCGCGGGCCCAATGGGAACGGGATTTCTGAGGACGCCATTCCCGTGAAATGGAAGGATTCAAATTTCCAATGGAAAACCGCCCTGCCCGCCACAGGTCATGGATCGCCGGTGGTTTGGGGAGAGAAAATTTTCCTGCTGTGTGCTGATCAAAGGAGTGCCGCCCGCACGGTCGTTTGTGTGAATGCCAAGAATGGCGCGATCCTTTGGAAGCACACGCACGCGGCCGACAAACACAAACACCATAAACAAAACAGCTTTGCCTCCAGTACCCCAGCGGTGGATGGTGATCGGGTCTATTTCAGCTGGGGAACCACCGAACAGCTCACGATTGTGGCCTACACGCTGGAGGGCACGAAAGCATGGGAAGCCAAGCTCGGCCCCGTGAAAGGCGGACATGGTTTTGGCGCGTCGCCCATCGTTCACGAAGGCCTTGTCATCTTGAATAATGATCAGGATGGCAAGAGTTCGCTCATCGCGTTGGATGCCCGCACCGGCAATGTGAAATGGAACACCCCGCGCCAAAGTAAACGCCTCACCTATTCCACACCGGTGCTCTATCGCGGCCAACTCATTTTCACCAACTGGACCCATGGAATCACCGGCATCGATCCCGCCAACGGACGGGTGCTCTGGGAAAACCAAGTGTTTCCCAAAGACTCAAAAGAACGCGCCATCGGCTCGCCCATCGTGGCCGGTGATCTCGTCATTGGCTCCTGCGGTTTTGTCACCAAACTCAAACACATCGTCGCCCTACGACCCAAGGGCAATCAAATGGAAGAAGTGTGGCGTATTGAGAAAAGCGTGCCGCATATTCCCACGCCCCTGTTACTGGGTGAAAATATTTTTCTTTGGAACGACCTCGGCATTGTGACCTGTGTCAACGCCGCCACTGGCAAAGTTCACTGGAGCGAGCGCGCCGTTCGTAGTGGGAAATTTTTCGGAAGCCCTGTAGCTGCCGATGGAAAAATCTACTGCGCAGAGGCCCGCGGAAAAATTGTAGTGCTCCGTGGGGATGGCGAGTTTGAAAAGCTAGCCGAGAATGACCTCGGCGAACAATGCCACTCCACGCCTGCCATCGCCAATGGGGTGATGTACGTACGAACTTACCAAACACTCTACTCGATCAGCAAATAACTATGCAAACTCGACGTACATTCCTGCAAACCATCCCGGCCATCGCTGCGTTGCCCGCGTTGGCGGAGGATCCCAAGAAGCCACCGGCCAAAGACGAAGGCCTCACTTTGGGCTTTAGTTTGTATGGGATGAAAACGCTAAAAACTGGTGATGCGCTGATGCGGCTCAATGCGATTGGGTATGATTCAGTGGAATTTTGCCTCAACCCAGGCTGGGATGCCGCGCCGGACAAACTCACCGCACAGCGGCGCCGCGCATTGCGGGCGTTGCTGGGACATTTTGAGCTGACACTCACGGCCTTAATGGTGAATTGCAGCCTCGCAGGCGATCAAAAACCGCATCACGAAAAACTCAAACAAGCCGCGCAAGTGGCGCACGACCTAGCGCCCGATGCCCCGCCGCTCATTGAAACGGTGATGGGTAACGGTAAATGGGATGCGGTAAAAAATCAGTTTCGCGATCACCTTGGCGCCTGGGCGGAAATTGCCAAAAAATCCAAGACGCTACTTTGCGTAAAACCCCATCGCTTTGGCGCGTGTAACTTGCCCGAGCACGCTGTTTGGCTCGTCGAGCAAATCAAGAGCCCCTCACTTAAGCTCGCCTACGATTACAGCCACTTCGCCCATCGCGATTTGTCGCTGGAAAAAACTATTCAACTCATGATGCCACACACGCGCTTCATCCACGTGAAAGACACCGTGCTGCGCGATGGCAAGCCCCGCTTCGTGCTCCCCGGCGAAAGCGGCCAAATCGATTACCGCAAACTCCTCCGCCTTGCCCACAAGGCCGGCTATCGCGGCGATATCAACGTGGAAGTCAGCGGCCA
>JAPKDK010000185.1 GCA_028872645.1 Verrucomicrobiota bacterium | reverse complement strand
TTGGTGAAGAGATGGGCGGCGGAGAAGAAATGGGCGGAGGCTTTGGTGAAGAGATGGGCGGCGGAGAAGAAATGGGCGGAGGCTTTGGTGAAGAGATGGGCGGCGGAGAAGAAATGGGCGGAGGCTTTGGTGAAGAGATTGGCGAAGGTGAAAGCGGCTTTAACTTCTAGAGCTCAATCTAAAACACTAATTTACAAACCCCGTCATGCGGGGTTTTTTACTTGTCGGCGGCGTTGATGAGGGCAATTAAACCACCGTTAAAGGAAATTCGAAGAACGGGTCGGATTTTTGCGTCGTTGGATTGAATCTTTAATCCAGTATAGATCCACATGTTGCCTTGGACGCGGTTCGGCTTCCCAAAAAACTTTTGCAAATCATCAGGCTTTTTTCCTTCGAGCTGAAATTTTAAATTATTTAAACTCAGCACACGTGTTCGTCCCGGTGGAATGATCATCTGATCGACCACTTGGCCGGCTTCGTTAAAGCGAAATTTTTTGGTCATTACACCGTTTTCATATTCCACTTGCAGCTTCACATTGCCGTTGGGAAATCGGGTGATATGGAGATTAACCGGTCGCCCCAAATTCCATTGGCCTTGCCATAAGGGTTTGCCGTCCGGATACCATCCCTGACCGCCACCGTGCATTCGGCCTTTTTCATATTGTGATGCGCTCATTAGTCTGCCTGATTCGTACCATTCAGAAACCAATCCATGTGCCTGGCCTTTTACGAATTGAAGCTCCATTTGTTTCTTTCCGTTTGGGTGCCACGTAATGGAACTTCCGTGTTGTATTCCAGCCTGATATATAGTGATTGAATTGGTGCGACCGTTGGGATACCACTTCACCTTGGGTCCGTTCGGCTTGCCGTTAAAATGGTTTTGTGAAGTTGCTCGGTTCCCATTTTTCCACCAGCTTTGAACCGTGCCTGTCGCCAGCCCGTTGGTGTAGGATCCATGAAATGCTGGCTTAGCATTGTCGTGCCAACCGCGGGCCTCGCCTTCAGGGTTGCCTTGCGCAAATTGCGTGTGGGATTTCTTGGCGCCATTCAGATGCCACTCCATTCGCGCACCATGCTGCTTGCCGTCAGCATATTCTGTGCGTAGGCTTCGCGTCCCGTTCGTGTGCCACCGCATTTCTACGCCGTGTTTTAAGCCTTCGATGTATGCACACTCATATTTCTTCCTGCCTTCGTTCTCTGCGTTCCAGGAATCAACCAAAGTACCGGTGAAAGGCATCGTGTTTCCTTTTGTGAACAGCACCCCTTTATTGGAAACCACCTGGTCAGCTGTACTGGGGCTGCTTTTTGTGGGGGGAATTGCACCTGATGCGCCTACGCTCGGGTTTGTGGGGGGCGAATCATTGCCGCAACCCATTGTTACCGCAGTCAATCCGGCGGCCAACAGCCATGGAGCAGAGGGATTCATTTGATTAACTATTTTTTCTTGGATGAGCTACCCTTTACAGGTTGGCGAATCGGCTGGCGAGTTTTGGTCGGGGGAACCTTCATGGGTTCGCCCTTGTTAGTCCAGGCAAGCACGCCGGTCTTTCTGCCTTGATACCAGGTGTATTCAAATTTTTTGGCGCCTGTATCCCAGTACCACGTTTCTTTGCCATGTTTTGTTCCGTGGTCATATTCGATGATGAACATCTCTTTTTCATTCCTGTGCCAGCCCTTGGCTTCGCCGTTTTTGTGGTTATCCGTGTAGTTGACAGCATATTTATTTTTGCCGTCTTCGTACCAGGACACCATAGGTCCCTCAAGTTTGCCATTGCGGAATGTGCGCGCCGTCATTTTTTTGCCGCTGCGATAATACCAAATTGCGGTGCCGTGCGCATGCTTGGCAATATAATGATGTTTGCCCACAACCCGAATATCTTTGCCATTAAATTCCGCGGAAGCCGCCGGTTTGCCTTTATCCGATTTTTTTTCTTCGGGCGGCGGCGCATCGGAACAGGCCGACATGAACATCAGAGCGGTCAGCGCCGCAGTTAAGCAGAGGTTCCTCATAGGAAAAAAAGGCTACCGGCATCGTGCCACCTTCGCAAGCCTCCTTGGTTCACAATTGTCAATAAGAGACACTGCCACTGGAAGCCCAAGGCTCGACGCCGAGGGTGTTCATGCGCTTTACTCGCCCCGCGTGATTAATCAAAACGATCAATTGCAATCTTTGCTGCCTGACCTTCGGGCTGCTGATTGGCTGGCCATGGACACTGAGGCGGACAGCCTGCACGCCTACCCTGAAAAGCTTTGCCTCATTCAGGTGAGCATTCCGGGGCGGGATGATTTGATTGATCCGTTGGCTAATTTGGATTTGGCCCCGCTTTGGGATGTCTTCAATCAACACGAATTGCTGATGCACGGCGCGGATTACGACATTCGCCTTTTTAAGCGTGGCCACGATTATACGCCCCGAAAAATTTTTGACACCATGCTCGCCGCGCGTCTCACCGGTCGCTTGAAGTTTGGCCTGGTTCATTTGGTGAAGGAAGTGATCGGACTGGAGCTGGAAAAGTCTTCACAGAAAGCTAATTGGGCACGACGGCCCTTAACCCCGAAAATGGAAGAGTATGCCCTCAACGATACGCGGCATCTCAAGGCCGTGGTGGATGCCTTGCGCGAAGACCTTCGTGCGCGTGGCCGGGAGGAGTGGCATCAGCAGGAATGCGAACGCCAAATCCGTGATAACGCCGTGAACCCACCGCCAGATCCCGATCGGGAATGGCGCATCAAAGGCACGGCCCGAATGCAACCGGGAGCATTGGCGGTGTTGCGTGCACTCTGGCGGTGGCGCGAAACCGAAGCGCGCAAACGCAATCGCCCGCCTTTTTTTGTGCTCTCGCCCGACACGATGCGTGATGTGTCCGAGTTGGCGGTGCGCGACAGGCCCTTTGCAAATTTGTTGCCCCGCCGCATGCCCGATCATCGCAAGCACGCTATCCAGCGCCTTATCCAGCAAGCGCGTGAATTGCCCGAGGAAGAGTTGCCCATTGTTCACAAATCCCCGCCGCGCAAACAGATTTCGCCCGCGCAGAAAAAACGGTTTGGCGACTTGCAGGCAGTGCGCGATCGTGAGGCTGGAGAGTTGGGCATTGATCCCACGCTGATCGCCAGTCGCGCCACGTTGGTGCGACTCTCGTGCGAGGCGGATGGAATTTTTGATGAAGTCCTCCCGTGGCAGCGCGCCTTGCTCGGCGTGAGTTAAGGCAGCACTTCCAGTAAAAACCCCTTCAAATATTCCGTCTCCCGAATCGCCGGCACAACGGGGTGATCGGGCGATTGCCAAAAACGCTCGCGCAGTCGTAGCACCTTCCGCGCATCGGCGGCCGCGCTAAGGATGGTGTCCAAAAATAAATCGTCATCCACATGATGCGAACAGCAGAAAGTGGCCAATAACCCGCCCGGCGGCAACAAGCGCAGCGCACGCAAATGGATTTCTTTATAGCCTCGAAGCGCGTCCGGCACCGAAGCGCGGTTTCGAGTGAAGGAGGGCGGATCGAGAATCACCACGTCAAACTCGCGCGCTTCTTTTCCTGAATGCTTTTTAAGCCAGTCAAAAACATTGGCTTGTTCGAAGGTCGCCTCCAGCTCGTTTGCTGATGCGTTTGCGCGTGCTTGCGTCAGTGCTTCATCAGATTGATCAAGCCCCAGAACTTCACTTGCGCCTGCCTTAGCCGCGTGTAGCGCGAAGCCGCCCTGAAAAGTAAAGCAATCCAGCACGCGCTTGTCCGCGCAGTGATTCGCCACGAGAGTATGGTTAATCTGTTGGTCGAGATAAGTGCCGGTCTTGTGCCCTTCCATCAAATCAATGTTAAAGAAAAGACCGTTCAACGCGGCTTTCACCGGGCCGGTTAATTCTCCGTGAAGGACGCCTTTGCGTTGCTCCAATCCTTCAAACTCGCGTGACCGCACATCGTTCCGCTCCACAATACATTCTGGTTCTGTGAAATCCGAAATGGCCTTGAGAATCAATTTACGGTGTTGTTCAATTCCCGCAGCGGTGATTTGCAACACTAACGTGGACTCGTAGCGATCTACGATCAACCCACTCATTCCATCGGCTTCGGAATTAATGAGTCGCAGCGAGGAGGCTTCAGGCATCACGGTCTTGCGATAGGCAAGGGCGGCCTGAATTTTACGCCGCCAAAAAACAGCATCCGGCTCATCGCGTTGACGGGTCATTATCCGCACTGCGATTTTTGAAGTGTTATGCCAAAAGCCGCGCCCGAGAAAACGTTGCCGTTGATCGACTACCTCCACCCACGCGCCATCGGGCGGCGCCGTCTCGGGGCGTTGGAGCGAGCGTTGATAAATCCAAGGGTGGCCTGCGCGTACGCGATTGGCCTCCCCCGCGCGAAGTTGCAGGATGGGAGTTTTCATTGTGTTTGTAGACAGGTCTCAGACCAAATGTTTGTGGGCCTTGCTTGCGGCCAATTTGTTTACCAATTCCCGTATTTTTTGCGCATCGCGTTTATGGGTTACGAGGGTGGCGTCGCCGGTTTGCACAATCACGCAGTCGTGCAGGCCGACGATCGCGATGGGGGTGCGTTGCTTGGCAGGGCGTGTGTCAAAAACCACATTGCGCGCGGCATCGATATGGATGAAATCCGCGTCGGCGCAGTTGCCTTCGGCATCAGCCTTGAGGTGGCGCGCCAACGCGGGGAGAGCGCCGAGGTCGTCCCAGTCAAAATCGCCATCCGCGACAATCACATTTTGCGCATGCTCCATCACGCCAAAATCAAAGGATACTTTTTTCAAATCCGGATAATCTTTTTTCAGCACACGCTTTAACTTGGCCGGTGAATCGGCGATGTGAAACCATTTCTCACACGCGGCGTGCAGCGCTTTTTGATGTTTGAGCAGGCTCTCAATGATGGTTGTAAATGAAAATACAAACATACCGGCATTCCAGCGGTAGTCACCGCTGCTCACTAATTGTACGGCTTTGTCGAAGTGGGGTTTTTCCACAAACCGTTCGGCGCGGTGGAATACGGTTTTATACGGCTTGCGGCCCGGAATCGGGGGTAAGGCGTCGCCGGCATGAATGTAGCCGTAACCCGTTTCAGGGTGGGTGGGTTGGATGCCAATGGTGATGATGGCTTGCCCGCGGCTGGCGAGATCAAAGCTATCCTCAAGAATTCGTTGAAACTTTTTTTCGCCCTTGGCGGAAATCATATGGTCCGAAGGCAGCACCGCCATCACGCCAGTGGTGCTGCGCGCGCCCACCAACGCCGCGGCCAGCGTGATCGCGGGGCACGTGTCGCGTCCGCATGGCTCGGCGATCACATTATCTTTTGGGACGCGTGGAAGTTGTTTGCGAACGGCGGCGGCCTGCGATTCGTTGGTGATGATAAAAATATTTTTGGCTGGTACCAGCGCTTTCACTCGTTCAAAGGTGTGTTGCAGAAATGATTTTTTATCGAACAATGCCAGCAATTGTTTTGGCGTGGCCTCGCGGCTGAGCGGCCAGAAGCGTTCGCCTTTGCCTCCGGCAAGGATGGCGACGTAGCGGTCTTTCGGGTTTAGGGCGTTTTTCTTTTTTGTGGCCATGTCAGTTCTTTTTGATGGCGTCCACGAGGGTTTTCACAAAGGCACCTACGCGTTCAGGTAAATTGGTTTCCGCGCCGTGTTCGGCGATTTGATTCACAATCGCACTTCCCACTACAACCGCATCGCTGCACGCGGCCACTTGACGGGCTTGTTCGGGGTTTGAAATGCCAAACCCCACCGCAATGGGCAGCTTGGTGTGTTTGCGAATGACGGCGGTGGCTTCTTCCATATTAGCAGCCACATTCTGCTGCATGCCGGTGACGCCTTCGCGCGAAATGTAATAAATAAAGCCATTGCCCCGCGCGGTGATCGCAGCGATCCGTTCTTCAGGCGTGGTGGGTGCGACTAACCAAATACTGCACAAACCAGCATCGCGCATGAGCGTTTCGTATTCGTCGGCCTCTTCAGGTGGGAGGTCCAGTGCGAGCATTCCATCCACTCCTGCTTCTGCAGCGACA
>JAPKDK010000184.1 GCA_028872645.1 Verrucomicrobiota bacterium | reverse complement strand
CAAGGAGGCGCTGCGCTTTTTCGATGTTGGCAAAGGTGATGGGCACATCGCCGGGTTGCGAGGGTTCACGATTGATTTCGGCTTTCACGCCGAGGGCGGTTTCGAGTAGCTCAATGAGGCGGCTGAGTTGAACGGTTTGGGATTCGCCGAGGTTGATGATTTCGCAGCCGAACTCGCGCTCGGTTGCGGCGATGACGCCGTCGACGATGTCATCCACGTAAGTGTAATCGCGCGAAGCGGTGCCATCGCCAAACATCATGATGGGTTGGCCGGCGTGCATTAGTTTGGCGAATTTGTGGATGGCAAGATCGGGGCGTTGGCGCGGGCCGTACACAGTGAAAAATCGCAACAGACAAACGTCCATTTCATACACGTGATGATAAACGTGCCCGAGCGATTCGCAGGCGAGCTTGCTGGCGGCGTAGGGCGAGATGGCATTGAAGATGGGGTCGCCCTCGCTGAAGGGGACTTTGGAATTCACGCCGTAAACGGATGAGGACGAGGCGATGGTGATTTTTTTGATGCCCCGCTCGCGGGCAGCTTCGAGGACATTCACCGTGCCTTCGACGTTAACGCGTTGGTAAAGCGCCGGTTGCTCAAGGCTGGGGCGCACGCCGGCGCGAGCGGCGAGGTGAATGATTTGGTCAAACGCCATACTGGCAAACGCTTCGTCCACCTCGGCACGATTCGTGATGTCCGCGTGCACAAACTCAAAGGACTGCGCGCGCGCCTGCAGCTCGCGCAGGGTGTTTTGTTTGAGGGCGGGATCGTAAAAATCGTTAAGATCATCCAGCGCGCACACCGTGTGCCCCGCGTCGAGCAACCGCTCGCACACGTGCGAACCGATGAACCCCACACCGCCGGTGACCAAAATATTCACGCGCCGAAAATAGCGGCGAACCGGTGCAGTGTCGAGGTTGTCGGCGGGTCGTGAATGGATTGTGAATCGTCTCCACTTGCCGTCGGGCCGATGTTTTGGATACTCCCGCGCATGCCCAATGACGCATTGCTGGAACTGAATATCCCTGAACTGACCAAGGTGAAAAGCGGCAAGGTCCGCGAAGTGTTCGACATGGGGGAGCATTTCCTCTTCGTCGCCTCCGACCGCGTGAGTGCGTTTGATGTCGTGCTGCCCAACGGCATCCCACGCAAAGGCGAGGTGCTCACGCAGATTTCGCATTTTTGGTTCGATAAATACGCCGACCTCGTGCCCAACCACCGCGTGGCCGATGGCTTGCCCGAACATCTCGCCCACCTCGCCCCGCGCAGTATGGTGGTAAAAAAAGCCGAGCCGCTCAACATCGAGTGCATCGTGCGCGGCTACATCACCGGCAGCGGCTGGAAGGAATATAAAAAGAACGGCACCGTGTGCGACATCCTGTTACCCGACGATTTACTGGAATCCGCCGAGCTGGAGCAACCTCTTTTCACCCCCAGCACCAAAGCCGACGAAGGCCACGACGAAAACATTTCCTTCGAACAAGCCGTCGAAATCGAAGGCCGCGAAACCGCTGAAAAAGTACGCGACCTTTCGCTGCAAATTTACACCGAGGCGCGCAACTACGCCCGTGAACGCGGCATCATCATCGCTGACACCAAGTTCGAATTCGGTCGCATCGACGGCGAACTCATCCTCATCGACGAAGTGCTCACGCCCGACAGCTCCCGATTCTGGCCACTCGACGAATACGAACCCGGTCGCGGTCAACACGCCTTCGACAAACAATACGTCCGCGACTACCTCGAAACCCTCGACTGGGACAAGGCCCCCCCCGGTCCCGAACTGCCAGCCGAAATCATCGAGAAATCCCAAGCTCGCTATCTCGAAGCCTACCAAAGACTCACCGGAACGGAGTTGTGAATGCGGCGGTAGAAGATTTTCTGCAGTACATCCGCCACGAAAAAGGGCAGGCGGAACAGACGCAGAAAACTTATGCCGCGCTGTTGAACCGCTTCATTGACTGGGCCGAGGGGCAGGGCGTTGACGATTGGGAGGCGGTCACGCGCAAGCATCTCACGCAATTTCTCCAGCACGAGCGTCGGCGCAAACCCGAAGGCAATGCTCCGACGCAGGGCGAACAGCTCAGCCCCGATTCCATTTACCTGCAAATCGCCGCGCTGCGGGCATTTTATAAATTCGCCGCCGAGGAACAAATCGTCCTGCTGAACATCGCGGAAAATCTCACCTTGCCGCGCCGCTGGAAACGACTGCCCAAAGCGTTGTCCGATCTCGACATCCAAAAACTCCTCACCCCGCCCACCGAAGCCACCCCCACGGATCTTTGCACCACCGCCATCCTCGAGCTCGCCTACGCCTCCGGACTGCGCTTGGCAGAGCTGCGCGAGTTGCGTCTGGAGCAATTGCACCTCAACGAAGGCTTCGTCACCGTCATCGGCAAAGGCAACAAGGAACGCATGGTGCCAATGGGCATCCCAGCGGTGGACGCCCTCACGCGCTACCTCGACAGCGCTCGGCCAAAACTGCTTTCGCCACGCTCGCCCGCCAATGTTTTCCTCACCCAACGCAGCACTGCATTTGCGCAGTCCACGATGTGGGCACGCATCAAGGCCCGCACCGCGCGCGCGGGAATCAAGCGCAATGTCACACCGCATATGCTGCGCCACAGCTTTGCAACGCATTTGCTTGAGAACGGCGCGGACTTGCGTGTCATCCAGGAACTCCTCGGCCACGCCAGCATCAACACCACGGAAATTTATACCCACGTCGCCGGCGAACGATTGCGCGACGTACACGATCAGTTTCATCCGCGCGCATAAGTGCACAAAAAAACCGGCCCGCAAAGGACCGGCGTGATTAAAAGCACACGCTATTTTTTATTTCCCTTTCCTTCTTTCTCTTGTTTTTTCTTCGGCGCGCGCTTGGCCGGCGCTTTAGTGCGCACGTTTACCGTGTGCGCCTCCACCAATTTCTCCGAGGCCCGTTTGGCGCGGCCGCCCACGAACATCCCGGCTTTGATTTCCGATAGTTCCGTGGCATCGCCGTCCAGCTTGAGCTTGGCATCTTTTGCCAGCACGAACACACGATCGGGTTTGCCCTTGGCGCCCGCCAGATTGATGGTGTTTTTCCTTGTATTCACTGACTTGATGATGCCGCGGAACGGATAAAATCCGCTCTTTTTCTTGGCCGGTTTTTCCTTGGGAACCTTGTCATCATCCGCGCGCGCGGTTGACTCGATGAATAACCCGCCAAAAATAATGGCGGCCGACAGTAGGGGAGTAATGAGTTTTTTCATAACCTTTTGGGGTTGCCCTAAATTAGCATAAATCTACTTACGCGCAATATATATATTTAATATTATTTACATCTTATGGTATGATTCCTGCCCCCTGCAGATTTCATGCCAATGGTAAATTCTTGCGTGAATATTTCACGAGCAAATCCAAAAGCCCCTGCCCCCAGCGTAACTTGAAATCTGGCGCAGGGTTTTAAAACCATTTCTCCACCGTGGCAATGGGAGGAAATTGGAACCAATCCGCCTGCCCGTCCCCGAACAACATCACGTGCTGCCGCATCCCGAATAATCAAATGGTAAAGCCGCGAGTAGGCTGCTTAAATGGCTCTCCGATGAAGTTGTATTTATTCGCCCTGCTTGCCTTGGCCATCCCCTCCCCTTCGATGGCCGCCCCGTGGAAACGACATATCATCGACAATACCTCGCGTGGAGCCGATGGCGTGCGCCTCGCGGACGTCAATGGTGATGGCCGGCCGGATATTGTCACCGGGTGGGAAGAGGGGGGCGTGGTGCGGGCGTATTTTCATCCCGGCAACGGCAAGGTGAAACTACCGTGGCCGCGCGTGGAAGTGGGCAAGGTCAAGTCACCCGAGGACGCCGTCTTTGCCGATCTCGATGGCGACGGCGATGCGGATGTGGTGAGTTGCTGCGAGGGCCGCGCGCGCTCGGTGAATTTTCACTGGTCGCCCGCGAACGATACTCAGCGTGAACTGCTGCCGTGGCGCACGGAAGCCATTCCCGCAACGGTGGGCAAACAATCGTGGATGTTTGCGTTGCCACTGCAAATTGATGACGGCGGCATCGACCTCGTGCTGGGCTCCAAGAAGATTGGCGCTTCCATCGGCTGGCTGCGTTCGCCAAAAAATCCGCGCGACGTGAAGGCGTGGCGGTTCCATCGCTGGTATGATGCGGGCTGGATTATGTCGCTCATCAAACACGATCTGGACGGCGATGGCGACCTCGACGTGCTGGCCTCCGATCGCAAGGGGAAAACTTCCGGAGTATTATGGCTTGAAAATCCGGGCCTCAAACCGATGCGGACCGACCCCACTCGCCGCTGGGCCGCGCACCGCATTGGGGTTAATGGAAAAGAGACGATGTTTATTTCCATTTCAAAGGACAAAACAATTTATGCCGCGTCACGGCCTAATCAAATTTATGTGCTTCGGCCCGTAAAGGATGTTCGGCGGCCGTGGCGATCCGAGCAGATCAATTTCCCATTTGAAAAATACGGAACCTCCAAAGCGGCGCGCGCGGCGGATTTAGACGGCGATGGGCATCCGGAAATAGTCGTTACGTGCGAACTGGCGCACGGTGTAAAGAGCGGTGTTTTTTACCTCAAACAAGAAGGCGGGAAATGGATCGACCACGACATCGGCGGGCCGGATGGACTGAAGTTCGACCGCATCGAAATGCTCGACCTCGACGGCGATGGCGACCTCGATTTACTCACCTGCGAGGAACGCGATTTCAACGCAGTGTTATGGTACGAAAACCCACATCGCTGATGCCAATGACACAAAGTTTTTGATTGGATTTCAAATCGTGGGCGTCATAATCCGCTAATGGCACGGTGGATTTTTTTAGGAGCGGTGGTGGCTTTTCAATTGGCCGCCGCGCCGCCGGTTTCAAAAAAACACGCAGCGGAAATGGCGCGCGGACTGCTGCTCTTTAAGAGCGACGTGCGCGCGGTGCTCAAACAGCACTGCGTAAAATGCCACGGCGGCGATAAAACGCGCGGCGGGCTCGACCTCACCACGCGGGCGAGCTTGCTCAAAGGCGGTGACGAAGGCGTCGTTATCATTCCAGGCAAGGCAAAGGAGAGCCTCCTGTTTCGCCTCATTTCTCATCTCGATAAACCCAATATGCCGGCCAAAAATCCGAAGCTCTCGGACGCCGCCATTAAAAAAATCACGCAATGGATTGACCTTGGCGCGCCTTACGACCAACCGCTCGTCGTCAAAACCGGCCCAAAAAAGGGAATGCAAGTTACTGACGACGACCGTAAGTTTTGGTCATTTGTGCCCCTCACGAAACCCAATGCGCCCAAGGTCAAAAATAAAAAATGGACGCACAACGAAATTGACCAATTTGTTTTGCGCAAACTCGAGAACGCAAAACTCACCCCCAACGGCCCCGCCAAATCGCGCGTGCTAATCCGCCGCGTGTACTTCGATCTCATCGGCCTCCCCCCCACGCCCGATGAAATCGAGGTCTTCGTCAATTCCGCGCTCCGCAATCCGAATTCCGCATTTGAAAAAGTCGTCGACCAACTGCTCGCTTCCAAACATTACGGCGAACGCTGGGGCCGCCATTGGCTGGACATTGCGCGCTTCGCTGAGAGCCACGGCTTCGAGCAGGATTACAATCGACCGCACGCTTATCACTATCGCGATTTCGTCATCAAAGCGCTCAATGCCGATATGCCGTACGACCAATTTGTGAAATGGCAACTCGCTGGTGACGAGTTTGCGCCGGACAATCCTCTTGCCATGATGGCCACCGGATTTCTTGGCGCGGGCGTGTTCCCCACGCAGCTCACCGAAAAGGAATTCGAATCCGCCCGCTACGATGAACTCGACGATATGGCCAACACCACCGGCACCGCGATGCTCGGCCTCACCATCGGCTGCGCCCGCTGCCACGATCACAAGTTCGACCCCATCCCCACCCGCGATTACTACCGCTTCATCAACACCTTCGCCACCACCATCCGCAGCGAGATCGATTTGGAAATCGATGGCGACACTTCCGCCGCCAAAGC
>JAPKDK010000183.1 GCA_028872645.1 Verrucomicrobiota bacterium | reverse complement strand
GTGCCGTAGCGGAGATACAGCAGGATGAACCCGAGGTTCACAAGATAAAACCCGACCACCAGCAAATGATTCACCGAGTCGGACATCTCCTCCTTGCCCTTGAAGGCCTCCAGCAAAAATACGCGCCCGTTTTTGTAGAGCGTATGCGCCACCCAAGCGGCCATCAAAATACTGATGACAGTGTAAACGATATAGATGTAAACGGCGGTAGTCATTTTCTTCTATATCCTTTCATTTTTGGTTTAGGGTTTTTTGAAATGGAATTCGGGATTGCACATCGATCATCGCACGTCTCCTCGGCGGGCATCAGCCGGTAACGATTCGCCGCCACCCAGCAATAGCTCACATCAATCAGCCAATGGATGCCGGGCAACTTCGCCGCCAACCACATCGGCCACAGCCACCACACTTGGCCCCACAAGTGGGCGTGGGCATCCGCGCCGCCGAACACTTTGCCGCGCGGGGTGAGCACACGCATCTCGCCCAGCAACTCCGCCTCGGGCAGATTGAGCCGACGCCGCACCCATTCCGCCTGCAGCGGCACAAACTCCACGCCGCGCGGTTCCCAAATGGGCCGCATCAGCGACACCGCTTTCAGACACATCGGGCACACGCCATCGTAGCATACGACGGTTCCATTTCTTTCTGTCATTTCGAAAAATACTGAAATCTTATGGTAGCTCATTTGCGTTCTCTGTTTTTTGGGTTTGGATTCTCTGTTAAATCGGGAGCAGTTGCAGCAACTTGTCGCCCATCCGCGAAAGTTTGCGCAATGTGCGGGTAGGCAGCTTGGCCACGCGGGTGTAGCAACTGGACGCGCTTTCGAAAAACTCGGTCAACCCTTCCAGCCGTTCCTCGGTGTGCGGATCTTTTTTGCGGGCTTTCTTTTGCTCCTCGAGGCAATCGCGCAGCAGCTCCAGCGTGGGATCCATCTCGCGGCGTTTGCGCTCATCGATGATGATCCGAAACATTTCCCACGGATCATCGAGCGTCTCGAAATGATCGCGGCGATCACCCATCAACTGCACATTTTTGACAATGCCCCAGCCGGTGAGCTCGCGTAAACTGGTGCTGACGTTGGACCGCGCCACTTCGAGAACAAGCGTGATTTGCTCGGCATTCAGCGGATTGGGCCAAATATATAGGAGCGCGTGGATTTGGGCGACGGTGCGGTTGATGCCCCAGCGCGTGCCCATTTCGCCCCAGTGCAGGATGAACTTCTGCTGGACCGGCGAGAGTTGGATGGTTTTTTCACTCATTTCTGTCAAGACAGAATGGACCGAAAACAAAGAATCCGCAAGGGGGAATGTGTAGTTTTTTGAAGAAAGTTTTGGGGGAAAGGAAAGGAAGTCTTAATCCCGTCATTTCACAATTCTGGCTTGTCCCTTCCCTCCCTCTTGTCTAGCGTCCGGCAAATGCTTTTGCCTGACCAACCTATTGCCGACCCTGCCCAAGCTGTGTCTGAAACTGAAATTGAACCTTTGACGTTGACGGGACACCCCGATCGATTTGCCGCACGCCACATAGGGCCGGATGCCGCCGAGGCACGGGCGATGCTCAAAGTGCTCGGGGCGGACTCGTTGGAGGGGTTTATTGATTCCGTGGTGCCGGCGGAGATTCGCAGTGAGCGGCCGTTGAACCTCCCCCCTGCCCTTTCGGAGCACGAGGCGTTGGCGGCGTTGAAGCAGATTATTTCCACCAACAAACCGTTCCGGAGTTATCTTGGGATGGGTTTTTACAACTGCCTTGTGCCGCCGGCGATTCAGCGGAATCTTTTGGAGAACCCCGGTTGGTACACGCAGTACACGCCGTATCAGGCGGAGATTTCGCAGGGGCGCCTGGAGAGTTTGCTGAATTTCCAAACGATTGTGGCCGACCTCACTGGGCTCGAGATCGCCAACGCGTCGTTGCTCGACGAGGCCACGGCGTGCGCGGAGGCGATGGTGATGTGCCACGCGGTGCAGGGCAAAGGCGGCCGCAATGTGTTTGTGACGGCGACGGATTGCCATCCACAAAATATCGAGGTGCTGCAAACGCGCGCCGCGCCACTGGGCATCGAGGTGCGCACGGCGGCCACGGATGCGATGGAGCTGGACGAAAATGTGTTTGGCGTGCTGCTGCAATATCCGGCCACGGACGGCGCGGTGAAAGATTACACGAGCCTCATCGCAAACGCGCACGAGGCGGGCGCGATGGTGGTGTTGGCCACGGATTTGCTTGCGCTCACGCAATTGAAAGCGCCGGGTGAATTGGGCGCGGACATCGCGGTCGGCAACGCGCAACGTTTTGGCGTGCCGTTGGGTTACGGCGGTCCGCACGCGGCATTCTTTGCCACGCGCGATATTTATAAACGGCAGATCCCCGGCCGCATCGTGGGGGTATCCAAAGATGCCCGCGGCCGGCCGGCGTTTCGCCTATCGCTGCAAACGCGGGAGCAACACATTCGGCGCGACAAAGCGACGAGCAACATCTGCACCGCGCAGGCGTTGCTGGCAAATATGTCGGCGATGTACGCGTGCTATCACGGGCCGGACGGCTTGAGCGCCATCGCGGCGCACGTGCACGGGCTCACGCGTTGCCTCGCCGCGGGCCTCAAGCGCCTCGGGCACAAGCTGAGGCACACGACGTTTTTTGATACGGTGACGGTCACGCATAACAATCTGAAAGCGCGCGAGGTGGTTCGTGAGGCGGAAAATTTTGGCATTAACTTGCGCGTGCTCGATGCGCAAACCCTCGGAATTGCGCTGGACGAAACGACCACCGAAACGGACGTGCTCGATTTGCTGGCGGTATTTAATGGCGGACGCGACGTGCCCTTCAAGCTGACCGAGCTCACGCCCGCCACGGCCACGCCGGAAGGGCTCGGGCGCACCAGCGATTTTCTCACGCACGATGTGTTTCACAAACATCACTCCGAAACGAAATTGATGCGTTACTTAAAACGCCTCGAAAGCCGCGATTTGTCGCTGGCGCAGAGTATGATTCCGCTGGGCTCGTGCACGATGAAACTCAATGCCGTGGCCGAAATGCAGCCGGTTTCATGGCGGGAATTTAACAGCATCCATCCCTTCGTGCCCGTGTCGCAAACGCGCGGATATCAGGAAATGTTTGCTGACCTCGAGGATTGGTTGGCGGAAATCACGGGGTTCGCCGGCGTGTCGCTGCAGCCCAATGCGGGTTCGCAGGGCGAGTACGCGGGGCTGTTGGTCATCAAGGCGTATCACCAAAGCCAGCGCGAACCGCAGCGCAACATTTGCCTCATCCCCACCAGCGCGCACGGCACCAACCCCGCCAGCGCGGTGATGGCGGGCCTCACGGTGGTGCCCGTGAAATGCAGTAATGAAGGCGACATCGACCTCGACGACCTCCGCGCCCAAGCCGAAGCGCACGCCGCCGATCTTGCCGCGATGATGATTACGTATCCCTCAACGCACGGCGTGTTCGAGGAAACCATCCGCGAGATTTGCGAAATCGTCCACGGCGCGGGCGGCCAGATTTATCTTGATGGCGCGAACCTCAACGCGATGGTCGGGCTGTCACGCCCCGGCGAGCTCGGCGCGGATGTTTGCCACATCAACCTACACAAAACTTTTTGCATCCCACACGGCGGCGGCGGCCCCGGGATGGGGCCTATCGGCGTGGCGGAACATTTGATCGATTTCTTACCGGATCATTCGGTCGTCAAACTCGGCGGCGAAAATCCGATTGGCGCGGTCAGCGCTGCGCCGTGGGGCAGCGCCAGCATTTTGCCCATCTCGTGGATGTACATCGCGATGATGGGCCCAGATGGACTGCGCGCCGCCACCGAGCACGCCATCCTCAACGCCAACTACATCGCCCACCGATTGGATCCGCATTACCCCGTGCTCTTCAAAGGCGCAAACGGTCGCGTGGCACACGAGTGTATTTTGGATTTGCGGCAGTTCAAAAAAGTGAGCGTGGAAGACGTCGCCAAACGACTGATGGATTACGGCTTTCACGCGCCCACCATCTCGTGGCCCGTCGCCGGCACGATGATGGTCGAACCTACCGAGAGCGAATCGAAGGAAGAACTCGACCGATTCTGCGACGCGATGATCGCCATCCACGCCGAGATCGAAGCCATCGAATCCGGCGCGGCCGATGCGGTTGACAATCTTCTCAAGCAATCCCCGCACACCCCCGATATGGTGGCCGCCAACGATTGGCCCCACGCCTATGGCCGCGAACAAGCCGCCTTCCCCGCCGAATGGCTGCGCGAATACAAACATTGGCCCGCCACCGCCCGCATCGACAACGTATGGGGCGACCGCAATTTGGTCTGCAGCTGCGCGGGGATGGAAACGTTTGGGGCGGAGTAAGGTTCGGTAGGGACATGCTGCGCGTCCCTACCGAAAAAAAAGGCGGCCGGGGTTGGCCGACTTTGAATATTTTAGTTTTCCCGTGCCTAGTTCAGGATCGGTTCGCCTTCGCCATCCAAGAAGCCTTGCAACTGGCGCAGGCGTGTGGGGTGACGCATTTTGCGGAGGGCTTTGGCCTCGATTTGGCGAATGCGTTCGCGGGTGACTTTAAATTGTTTGCCGACTTCTTCGAGCGTACGGCTGTAGCCATCGGTGAGGCCGAAGCGCAGCTCGAGCACTTTGCGTTCGCGCTCGGTCAATGAAGTGAGCACGTCACCGAGCTTGTCTTTGAGCAGCGAAAAGCTGGTCATGTCGCTGGGGTTCTCGGCGGCTTTGTCTTCGATGAAGTCACCGAAGTTAGTGTCGTCGCTGTCGCCCACGGGGCTTTGCAAACTGATGGGTTGCTGGGCCATCTTCATAATAGCGCGCACGCGCTCGACGGGGAGCTGCATTTCGTCGGAGATTTCTTCCGGCGTGGCTTCGCGACCAAAATCCTGCACGAGCTGTTTCTGCACGCGCATGAGTTTATTGATGGTTTCGATCATGTGCACCGGGATGCGGATGGTGCGGGCTTGATCGGCGATGGAACGGGTGATTGCCTGGCGAATCCACCACGTGGCGTAGGTGGAAAATTTGTAGCCGCGACGATACTCGAATTTTTCCACGGCTTTCATTAGGCCCATATTGCCTTCCTGAATGAGGTCGAGGAAGGAGAGGCCGCGGTTGGTGTATTTTTTGGCGATCGAAATAACGAGGCGCAGGTTTGCTTCCACCATTTCGGTTTTGGCCTGATGAGCCTTTTTGCCGAAGTGCTGAAGTTGACCGTAGGATTCCACGTAATCGGTGGCGGGCATCCGCACGAAAATTTCGAGCGCCTTGAGCTTGCGACTCTCGGTCTCGATGATCGTTTTGCTGGCAGCCGTCTTGCGCGCCTTGGAGGCTTTTTCAACAGCGCTTAGGCTGCCGACGACATTATCGTGTACATTCTCGGCCACGACGGACATCTCCTCGATGACCTTTTGCTTGTAAAAAAACTTGATAAAGGATTTCTGCAACTTGGCGTTGTTTAGGTCGTGGGCTTTTTTGGCGCGGGTAAGGGCGCTTTGGTTTTTGGCCTTGAGCTGGGAGAGGAATTTTTCGTCAACCTTGTGGTCGATGGCGCGGACGTCTTTCACGAGCCGACGCAGTGATTTGAGGTGGCGTTCGCGGCTTTCGATTTTTTTGTCGACGATGACGCGGTCGAAGCGTTCCTTGGGCGGCTCGGAAATGAGTTTCTCGGCGAGCGCGATGTGTTCCTTGCCGATGAAGCCAAAGGCGTAAATGATTCGCTTCACTTCGTTTTCGGCTTCCTCGATGCGCTTGGAGATTTCCACTTCCTGTTCACGGGTGAGCAGCGGCACTTGGCCCATCTGCTTGAGATACATCCGCACGGGGTCATCAAGGATATCGAGTTTGGCCTTCTCTTTGATGTCCTTTTCATCTTCGCCACGACGCAGCGGGGAAATGTTGTCAACCTCGGCTTGGTCCACCACGGAAATTTCCAGGCCCTGAAGTTTGTCGTGAACGGCTTCGATGTCGGCGGGGGTCACTTTCTGTTCGGGGAGAGACTCGGTAACATCTTCGTGCGTGAGGTAGCCCTGCTCTTGCGCGAGCAAAACGAGTTCTTTGAATTTCTCGGTGAGATCAATGCCGGCCTCGGTCTT
>JAPKDK010000182.1 GCA_028872645.1 Verrucomicrobiota bacterium | reverse complement strand
AAGTGCGCATCCTGTCACGACAGCTTCATCAACGACTGGACCCTCGACCAATCCTACGCCTTTGCCTCCGTCTTCGCCAACGCCCCCATGGAAAAGCATCGCTGTGACAAGCCCACGGGGAACAAGGTGGCCGCCGCCTTCGTCTATCCCGAGATTGGTAACGTAAATGCTACTGCTCCCCGAAAAGAACGCTTGAAGCAGTTAGCCGACCTCATGACAAAGAAGGAAAATGGCCGATTTTCCCGTGTCATCGTGAATCGAATGTGGGCTTCTTTCTTCAGTAGAGGATTGGTTGAACCTGTGGATGAAATGGACAACCAGCCGTGGAATTCCGATCTTCTTGACTGGCTTGCCCGGGACTTTGCCGCCAACGGTCACGACCTGAAGCATGCTATGCGCCTGATGACCACCTCGCAGGCTTATCGATTGCCCGCCGTCGAGCCTGTGCCCAACCAAAAGGCGGAAGACTTCACCTTCAAGGGTCCACTCACAAAACGTCTGCGGGCAGAACAACTCCTCGATGGATTGGCCCAGCTTGGTGAAGCTGCCGCTCCACCCGCCAAACGCCCCGCATTCCAGCGCCATGGCCTGCGCAACTTGGATCGCCTCATGCGTATCCTCGGCCGTCCCAAGCGCGACCAAGTGGCGACCTCACGCGACAACCGCCCGACCACTTTACAAGCCCTCGAGCTGAGCAACGGAGACATCATGCATAAGATGGTGCAAAACGTCGGCGCGAAATGGGCCTCCAGCAAAAGAACGCCTGACCAATTGATCGAGGATCTTTTTCAAAACGCCTTCCTGCGCAAACCAACTCAGGACGAGAAAAGGGCCGCCGCCGGACTGCTGGGAGAAAAGCCCAGTGCCGCCACCGTCGCGGACCTCGTATGGGCCCTCGTCCTACAACCCGAATTCCAGCTTCTCTATTGAATCCGATGAACAACCGACGCGAATTTCTCAAAACCGCCTCCTCCGCTACCCTGGCTGCCTTGGCTGCTGGAGTTCCTCAACAAGCCATCGGTTCCGCTCCCCGCTCCAAGTGGCCCGAGGCTAAGGCGGATTCGATAATCATTTTGTGGATGGGTGGCGGCATGGCTGCTCCAGATACCTTCGACCCCAAGCGTTACGTCCCCTTCGAAGTGGGTGTTCCGCTGGAGAAGATTATCAGCACTTTCCCTGCCATCGACACCAACGTGGACGGCATAAAGATCACAGAGGGCTTGGAAAATATTGCCAAGGTGATGGATCGAGGCACCCTCATACGTTCGCACAAAGTAGCTGATCTAGGCCACATCCTGCACAGTCGACACCAGTACCATTGGCACACCGGGTACGAACCTCCATTAACGGTGGCGGCGCCACATCTGGGTTCATGGATAGCCAAGAGTCTGGGGCCACGCAATCCCGCCGTGCCTCCCTTCATCGACGTTGGACAAGTAATGAACGCCGGTGGTGAAACCGAAGCCCTCAAGGCCTTTCACACCGCCGGTTTCCTTGGTAGCGAGCATGGCCCCTTCATGATCCCCAATCCCGATCTCGCAGCAAAGGCAGTCCAGCCTCCAGCGGGAATGGACGTCACACGCTTCAGTAATCGATACAAGGCATTTGCAAAACTGGCCGAAACCTCTCCCATCGCCCGACACGGCTCTTCCTTCCAGCGGGATTCCTTGCTTCGCTCGATGGACAACGCTTACCGGATTCTCGGCGATAAGAAAGCCGCTCAAGCTTTCGATATTTCGCTAGAGGACAAAGATAGTTTCGCGAAATACGACACCGGCCAGTTCGGGCGCGGATGTCTCTTGGCTCGCCGCTTGGTCGAAGCAGGGGCTCGCTTCACCGAGGTCACCACCGGCTACTATCCCTTCAAGAAATGGGACACACACGAGAACGGGCATACCACGTTGCGCCAAATGAAAAAGGAAATCGATCGGCCCATTGCCCAATTGATCCTCGACCTCGAGACTCGCGGCCTTCTTGACCGCACTCTTGTGGTGCTGGCTAGTGAGTTTAGCCGCGACATGATCATCGAGGGCGTGCCCGGTAGTTCCGCCCGCGACCAGTCTCGAGCCAAGACCGACGTTCTTAAAGAAATGAAGCATTATGGCCAACATCGTCACTTCACCGGCTCAGGTTCTGTCCTGATGTTCGGCGGTGGTATTAAGAAAGGCTTTCTCTATGGCGAAACTGCAGACGAACGCCCGCTACTGGTAACCAAGAACCCCGTCACTATACCCGACCTCCACGCCACCATGTTTCACGCTCTCGGCATACCTGCCGACCATAACTACGAGATCGAGAAGCGACCCTTTTATCTGACCAAGGATGGCAAGGGGAAACCTATCCTCGACCTGTTCGCCTAAAGCTTTGCTCCCGCGAAGAGGAAGAAACCTCAAGCCCAAGCTCGGCCATACAGCCAGAACTCAAACAGTAAGGTCAGTGTTTTCGTATGTGCAACAGAATGGGTTGCGACACGATCCCTTTTTCCAGAGTGGTACGGAGGTGGAAGCGACGAGTCATTTCCGGCACCCATTTATCGGCGGTTATGAAAAATTCGCGTTCGGATTGACCTTCGACGATGAGTAATCCGCTGAGGCCAATATTGTCTACATACACGCCGTGAGGGAGGTTGCGGCCGGAATCGTGGCTGCCGAAACTGACGCGGCCTTTGAATCCGTTACGTTCGATACGCACGCGGGCGGAGATAGTTTCACCCGGCGCAATGGTGAGCTCGAGAGGTTTGCCTAGTATAACGTTCCCACTAGCGGGGACAACTTTCACTTGGAGCTTGGGTTTGGCGATGAGTTTCAATCCGTTCAGATTACTGACGGCATGGGCAATGTTTTTGCCATTGATGCGGGCAGTGGCAGTCACTTTAGCAAAGCTGGTGGGGCGGGCGTTCACGAAGGAGAGGGAGGTCTCAGTGAAGCCCGGTCCTTTCCAGCCAACGTATAATTCCTCCATGCCGGCCGCCTCGATATAGCCCACACGAATAGCGTGCATTCCTGTTTTCAATTCTACTTTGCCTGTTTTGCGCACCTTGCCGTGCAGGCCGTCGTTATCCACAATTTTTTTACCATCAATAAATAGCAGCGAACCGTCATCGGATGCCAAAATAAATTCGTAGCTACCGTCCTTTGGGATTTTTATTTGGCCTTCAAAGAGTATCCCAAAATTGTCCTCGCGATCGGCTGGTTCGATGTCGAAAAAACCATGTTTCAATTCGCCGGTCTTGACGGGTTTGAGTGTGTTCCAATCCGGCACGTTGGGCCAAGAGCCGTGGAACAGTTTCCACGAGAGTTTGTTGATGGAAGGATTGTGGTCAATCGGTTTACTTGCGGTGGGCTTAGCGGGCTTTCCGGGTGCGTGGTACACCGCACCGAAGGCCAGTGTTTGGCCGGCCTCGATGGTGAGGGGCGTGGTGACACGGAAGCCGCCGGGCACCTCGCTGATGTCCACGCGAATGGGGCCGGCGAAGTCATCCATCCGCACCGCGCGCACGCTGAATTCACGGCCGCTGCCTTTGGGTACGTCGGTGATGCCGCTGAGGCTCACGGAAAAGTTTGGTCGCCGCGGGCGGATGGTGAGCGTGTATTTGTGATCCTTGCCTTGCGCGCCGCGCACATCGGAAACGCGCGCGAGAAATTCGCCATCGCGCGGCGCGGTGAAGGTGAGCTTCGAGTCTTTGCCCAAGCGGCGTTGGCTGTCGTCGTCGTTTTCAAAATAAATGGGAAAGGTCGGCAGTCCATTGGCCGGCGGTGTGATGCCCGCAGGCAAGGGTTTCACAATGTACGCAAACTGGCCGAGCGGATGCGCCAGCGGCGTGGTGTCAAAAAACGTGTGGCGCGTGCCGCTGCCGGGGTACACAAAGTAGCCGCTGTCGGGCCCGCGCGGGTAGTGCCAGAGTTTGACCACTTCGCCGTTTAAATAGAGGAATTGATTGAGCGTCATTTCGCGCCACTTGAACACGCGGAAATCGCCAGAGGTGCTGGAGTCTTTGCCTCGAAAAGTAAGCCACGATTTGCGCACGGCCTGCAGGCGCACACGCTCGATGGGCGCGCCGGTGGCGTCGAGCACTTCCACCTTGGAATCCAACGGCGACTTGCCGCGCGCAGCGTTGATTTCCAAAACCCACTGCTCTCCGGCTTTGGTGCGGAAGCGAAAGAGGTCGGGGCCATCAAGAATCACGCCGGAAATTTTGGCGGGAATCCGGATGGCCATCGCCGTCTTGGGCACGTTGTTGGGCTCTTGCTCGGTGAGTTCCGCAACAGCCGAATCCGCAATGGCCGTGTGCGGCTGCGCTTGGGGCACGGCGGATTGAGCGGCGGCGGTTTTGAGTTGAAGTCGCTCGGCCGAGCCATCCATTCGACCGATGAATAACGATTTGCCATCGGTCGCAAAGGCGAGTGCGGAGACCACGTCGGGTTGGCTGGCGAAAGTTTGCAGCGGCTCAAGGTTTGGCAGCGACCACAGCTTCACGGTGCGGTCCGCCGAGGCGGTGGCGAGACGGTGGCCGTCGGGGCTGATGACGAGGTCGGTGATTTCGTCCTCGTGCGCGAACCGCACACGGACGAGCGGGTTGATGCGCGGTTTGGATTTGCTCACCCAACGCCACAGGCGGATTTGTTTGTCGGCACCGGCGGCCACCACGAATTGGCTGTCCGGAGTGAAGGCCACGATGAATTGTTCGCCGGTTGATTGGCCGAGTGTGTCGAGGCGTTGGCCGGTTTTAGTGTTCCAAAGTTTCACCGCTGAATCGCCGCCCGCGCTGGCGAGCACGGTGCCGTCCGGACTAAACGCAATGCCGTGCACCGCGCCGTTGTGACCTTCCAACGTGCGTAACCGCTTGCCGGTTTTCACATTCCAAAGTTGAATCAATCGGTCGTAACCCGCCGTGGCGAGCAAGTCGTCCTTTGGTGAAAACATCGCGCCATAAAGCGTGTCGCGATGGCCCTCGCCGAAAGTGCGTACGCGCTGGCCGGTCTTCAAATTCCATAGCACCGCTTCGCCGCGCAAACCTGTGACGCCCGTGGCCGCCACCAAAAAATTTTCATCCGGCGAAAATGACAAGGCATTGACCTTGCCCGCGTGACCGGTGAGCGCGTGTTTGCCGACCTGCACTTTGCCGTAAAACGCAACCGCCCGAATGCCGCCGCCCGACACGGCCAGCGCGGTGATGGGAGGCTTCGCCAAATGCGCCGCGGCTACTTTGGGAACATTGAGCGTGGCGAGAATGGAGCGATCGTGCGTCGGTCGCTTTGCGCCGCCATCGATCCACGCCTTCAGCGTGGCGAGGTGCGCGGCGGTGAGCTGCGGCTCCTTGCGCGGCGGCATAAAGGGTTTTTTCTGCTTGGCAATTTGCTGCCACAATAGCGAGTCCGCCGCTTTGTTCGCCACGATGCCCGCGCCATTTCCGCCACCTTTCATCAGCGACATAAAAGTCTCCACCGAAAACTCGCCCTCAAGGTCGTCGTCATTGTGACACCCCGCGCAGTACTCACGCAAAATCGGCGCAACATCTTTGTGGAAATCCGGCGGCGCGGCGGCGCTCGGCAGTGCGGCAAACAGGAAAGTTGCTTTCAGAATTCTCATTTCAATGTTGGAACAAAAATTCACGACTGGTCATTAGCGCCCAGAATAAATCTTCGACGATGGCGCGGCGGTCGGAGGCGGGTGCGTTGGCGAAGACGGCCAGTAATCGCCTGCGTTCCCCCGCGCCGGGCGGGCGGGCGAGGCAGAGCAAATAGGCTTCGTCGATGAGGGTGGCGTTGTCTTTTTTGAGCAGTTGGGTTACGCGGCTTTTTTCGTTTTGCAGATTGGCGTTGAGGGTTTTGCCGTTGGAAAGGTGCAGCACCTGCACCATGCTTGGTTTGTTGGAGCGCTCGCATTCGCAGGTGATTTCGCGTGCGTTGCGGCCGAAGGTTTTCAGGAAATACGAGGTCACGGCGGAGTCGAACAGTTGGAGTGCGCGGGTGCCGTCTTTGTAAAACGCGGTATTTTGTTTACTGCCGTCAGAGAGGGTGATGGTGCCGAACTTGGGCGACACTTGCGTGACCGACGTGATGGCGTCCTGCAACACCTCGGCCATCAGCCGGCGCGGGTATT
>JAPKDK010000181.1 GCA_028872645.1 Verrucomicrobiota bacterium | reverse complement strand
AGCCGCCGATTGCGACTGTTCCCGCATCCCCGCCAACCGCTCCGCCGCCCCTGTGGGCCCTTGCGCCGAGGTCGGCTGAGAAGAAACCGGGTTGTCCTGAATCTTGGGAATTCCCCACCAGAGCAGAATTGCAGTGAGGCTGAAAACCGCCGCCAACGCGGCCGGTCGGGTAGTATTATCTTTCATGGATGGTACCTTTCTGTTTTACGAAGGCCCATTCAGCCGGGGAGCTAGTACAACTTCTCACAATAATTTCGAACCCGCAATGGATGGCGCAACGAAGGTTGTTACCCCAATACGTAAAATACGTGTACGGAAAAGAATTGGAGAGAGGAGTTAGAATTGAGGAGACAGAAGGAAATGTAGCCCGGGCCGGTGGCTCGAGGGTTGAGGGAAAAACTTTCTCAAATCTGTCAGATGGGTTGCTTTGGGGGCGAAGTATTAGTATGAGGTTTGTACGTTATGGATTCTTGGGATTTAACTCGTAGTAGTTTGCTGCATCGGTTGCGGGACTTGGAAAACCGGAAGGCTTGGGAGGATTTTTATGATACTTATTGGAAATTGCTGTTTGCTTATGCGCGGCGGACGGGGCTTTCGGAGGCGGATGCGGAGGATATGGTGATGGAGACGGTGATTTGTGTTTCGAAGCAGATGGAGGGGTTCGTGTACGAACGCGGGCGGGGCGGGGGGTTCAAGGGGTGGTTGAAAACAATTGTGCGACGGCGAGTGGCGGATTTGTTGCGCAAACAGGCGAGGCGTCCGCAGGGGGTGCGCGATTGGGAATCGGTGCTGGCGTTGGAGTTGGGGCCGGAATCAGATTTAGAGGTTTTATGGGAAAAGGAATGGAGCGCTCGGCTAGAGTTGATGGCGCTGGAAAAGGTGCGGCGGCGGGTGGGGATGAAGCAGTACCAAATGTATTATTGTTATGTGGTGCAGGAGTGGGAGGTGGTGGAGGTGATGGAGACGCTGGGGGTTTCGCGAGGGCAGGTGTATTCAGCAAAGTCGCGAGTGGGGATGGTGTATGAGGCGGCGTTGATGGAATTGGAGGAAGAAGGGGAGGGGGAGGCGTGAGTTTACGGAGGCATCAATTTTCTTGGCGGCATCGTTTGCGGCGTTGGATTTTGCGTTGGGTGGATCGGTGGTTGCCGGAAGGTCCGCAGGGGGAGGAGCTGCGTTTTCGGTGGATGGTTTCGGCGCGTGAGGAACGGTTGCTGGGGAACCGTTTACGGCGTAAGTTGCGAGTGCGTCATCACTCGGAGTTGTTGGATAAATGATGAGTGATTTTGAATCGGACAATTTGAATCCGCCAACGGTGCCGGAGCACGTGTTGCTGAGGTGCGTGGGGGCGGGCAGTCACGGTGAGGTGTGGCTGGCGCGGTCGGTGACGGGTCAACATCGGGCGGTAAAGATTGTGCGGCGCGATCGGTTTACGGATGCGGAACCGTTCGAGCGGGAGTTCGATGGGGTGAAACGGTTCGAACCAGTATCGCGCCGTCATGCGGGGTTGATTGATGTGTTGCAGGTTGGGTTTTCGGAGAACCGCGAATTTTTCTACTGCGTGATGGAGCTGGCGGATTCCCGGGTGCCACCGGCGGAGGGTGAGCTTGATGCGGAGACGTACGCGCCCCTGACGTTGCAGGAGGAAGTGGACGCGCGCGGAAAACTGCCGCTGGGCGAGTGCGCGCAACTGGGGCAGGAGCTTGCAGCGGCGCTGGCGTTTTTGCATTCGCAGGGGTTGGTGCATCGCGATGTGAAGCCTTCTAACGTGGTGTACGTGGAGGGCCGGCCGCGGCTGGCGGATATTGGGCTGGTGAGCTCTTCGGATGATCCGGCGCTGGTGGGCACGTGGGGCTACGCGCCACGCGAAGGCGCGGGCAACGCGGCGGCGGACGTGTATAGTTTGGGCAAGGTTTTATACGAACTGGCGACGGGCCGCGATCGCACGGAGTTCCCGGAACTGGACGTGCCGTCGAGTGAGTTTCGCGGGTTCAATCGCATTTTGTTGCAAGCGTGCAGCGACGTGGAAGAGGGACGCTATCGCAGCGCGGCGGAATTGGTGACGGATTTGGACGGCGTGTTGGCGGGGGAATTGCCGCCCTTGGAACGCTCGTGGCCGCGTTGGGCGCGGGCAGTTTTGGTGGTGGCGGTGATTGGGTTGGCAACGGTGCTTGGGCGCGTGTGGGACTCTGTGGATTTACAAGAGGGGCTCGTGGCGCATTGGCCCGAGGGCGGGCAAGTGACGGATATGCCGGATGGCGGGCGGAGTTTTTCGCTGGACAAATTGGTTAAATTGGATCCGCACAATGCGACGGTGGCATTTTGGTTTCGCACGCCGGATGTGATGACGCTGCGCAGTTTGCTATCCTCAAGAAAAGCGGATGAGCAACGCTGGAGTTGGATTATTCGCCGGGAACAATTGCAGTTCAATTGGCAGAGTACGCACGGGGGGCATCTCTATAATGCGGCTGAAGTTTCACCGGAAACTTGGCATTATCTTGCGATTATCTTCAGTGCGGGAACGGGCACGCATTTGACTGCGTATCTCGATGGCGAACGCGTGTGGAGTATGGATCAGCCCGAACCGATGCTGAGCTTGGGCAGAGAATTGACCTTCGGCGGGCCGGATGGATTTCAGGGTGAGTTCAAACAAGTGCGCGTGTACGACCGCGCGTTGGAGGGCGACGTATTAGCAAAACTATTCGCGCAAGGGCGTCCGCGTGAGCCTGTTGCGGTTCCGATTTGGGATTGGGAATACGAGTACGCCGATGCCTTCGACGAAGCCGCCGCCGCGCATCTCCACGAACAACACAACGTGCGTCAGTATCGCGAATGGCAAACGCCACCCGCAACGTATTGGGGCCCCGATGAGATCGGCGAACCGGCGTGGATGATTTATCGATTCGAATTCGAGGGTCCCACGGAGGCGGTATTTTTGCGGGCAAGTTTCAAGGCCTTCGATCTCACAAGTCAAAAAGACATCAACGGTGCCGGGCGCGGCGCGGGAACGTTATCCGTTTCACAAGACGGCAAAGAATGGGTATTGCTCCGCGACGGACTCCAACCGAAACCGCAATGGGGCACGGGCTTTGTCTTCGCCGATTATTTGCCCAAGGCAGTGCTGGGCGCGAAGGAAATTTTCGTAAAAATAGAAATGCAAACCGAAGGCGTAAGTGAGGCAACCTACACCACCGCGCAGCATAGTTGGGACAGGGGGAAGCGAGGGGTGGTGTTTGGGTTGAAAGCAAGGATGACAAAGGCCCAATGAGCAAGGACCAGATTCGCCTCGCTTACTCCCACTCAATTGTTCCGGGTGGTTTGCTGGTGATGTCGTAGCAGACTCGGTTTACGCCGTTGACTTCGTTGATGATGCGGTTGGAAATGGTTTCGAGCAACTTCGCGGGGAGCTTTACCCAGTCGGCGGTCATTCCGTCTTGGCTATCGACGACGCGGATGGCGATGGTGAATTCGTAGGTGCGTTCGTCGCCCATCACGCCCACGCTTTTTACGGGGAGCAGCACGGCGAAGCTTTGCCACACTTTATAATACCATCCGGCGTCGCGGATGGCGGACATCACAATGCGATCGGCGTTGCGGAGGATGGCCAGGCGTTCTTCGGTTACTTCGCCGAGCAAGCGTACGGCAAGGCCCGGGCCGGGGAAGGGTTGGCGCCACACGACTTCTTTCGCTAACCCAAGCTCGAGGCCGAGCAAACGCACTTCGTCTTTGAACAATTGGCGCAGGGGCTCGACGAGTTTGAATTTCATATTCTTCGGCAGGCCGCCCACGTTGTGATGGCTCTTGATGAGCGAGGCGGGGTTGCCATCGATGGGCACGGATTCGATGACGTCCGGGTACAGCGTGCCTTGCGCGAGGAACTTGGCTTTGCCGACTTTGCGGGTGGCTTTTTGGAAAACGTCGATGAAGGTGTTGCCGATGATCTTGCGTTTGGTTTCGGGATCAGTGACGCCTTTGAGTTTGCGCAGGAAAAGTTTGGCAGTGTCTTCGTACAAGAATTTGCATTTAAAGTTATCGCGGAAAAGTTTCTGCACCGCTTCGGCTTCGTTGGCGCGCAGCACGCCGTTGTTTACAAAAATGCAGGTGAGCTGATTGCCGATGGCGCGGTGGATGAGCGCGGCCGCCACACTGGAATCCACGCCGCCGGAGAGGCCAAGGATAACGTGCTCGCCGCCGACTTGCTCGCGGATGTCCTCGACGGCTTGGTCGATGTAGCTGCGCATTGTCCACTTGCGTCCGCACCCGCAAATTTTGTGCACAAAATTGCTGATGACTTTTTTGCCCTTGGGCGTGTGGACGACTTCGGGATGGAACTGCAGGCCAAAGAAACGCCGCTGGCGGTTTTCGATTGCCGCGTGCGGGGAATTTTCCGTAATGGCGACGGTCTTGAAACCGGTGGGCAGTTTGGTGAGCTTGTCGCCGTGGGAATTCCACACCTGCAAATTCTTGGGTAGTTTGCCGAAGAGTTCGCAGTGGCTGTCCTTCACCGTGAGGTTGCCTTTGCCGTATTCGCGTTTGGTGCCACGCTCGACTTTGCCGCCAAGATATTTGGCCATCAGCTGCAGCCCAAAACAAATGCCCAACATCGGCACGCCGAGATCAAAAATCTTTTTATCGGGCAAAGGCGCTTTGCGGCTGTAAACGCTTTGCGGGCCGCCGGAAAGGATGATGCCCATGGGATTCAGCGCGGCGATCTCGGCCGCCGGCGTGCGGTAAGGCAGGATTCGCGAAAATACCTTGGCCTCGCGAATTCGCCGCGCAATCACCTGTGTGTATTGCGACCCAAAATCAAGAATGACAATTTGCTCCCGCATCGGAAAAGCGGACACTGCCGTTTCCATTCGCGAAGACCAGCCAAAAATGTTCCCACTTTTGGCGGTTGATGGCCGTTGACACACCCCCGCGCGGGCCCTAGGTTGGGCGACCTCTTACGAGATAATCAAATATGCTGGAGATTATTGAAACACTTTTGGTGCTGCAAGACCGCGACCGCACCGTCGTCCAAGGCCGCGCAGAGATTGTGGGGCTGGAGATTGAGCGCATCTCGGTCAATGAACGCGCCGTCACCGCCGAGGCCGCGCAGGCCAATGCGGAGCAGGCGGGCAAGCAGTTGGAGGTCAAGAAAAACGCCCTTGAGATGGAGGCCGCCGGTGAGCAGACGAAGATCATCACCTATTCCAAGCAACAACTGGAGACGAAGGACAACACGCAATACCGCGCGTTCGTGAAGCAGATTGAGGATTGCAAAAAGAATATTTCCAATTTCGAAACCGACGAGCTGATGGTGCTCGAGGAAATGGACACGCAAACTGAAACGCTAAAGCAAACCAAAGCCGATCTCGATGCCGCCAACCATGACAAGGCGACCGCGTTGTCGGAAATCGACGAGCGCGAGACCAATCTGCAAAAGCAAATTGGCGAAACCGAAATCCTCCGCGCCGAGACCGGCGCGCAAATTGATGAGGACACACTGGCTCGTTACGATCGCTTGCTAAAAAAAGGCCGCGCCAACATCGTGGTCGGCGTGGAGCACGGCGCGTGCGGCGGCTGCCATATGAAGCTCCCCACCTCCGAAATCGCCAATCTCAAGAGTAGCCAGGAAGTAAACTACTGCCCCAACTGCAGCTGCATCATTTACTACACGCGCGACATGAACCTTGAGTCCGCCGGGGCGTAGCGCGGGGCCAACAATTCGTCCTTCAAATTTCCGTCTTCATCGCTTATCTTTTTCGCACCTTGGAAGGGTGGAGGATCGCTTCCAATTTATTGGGAGAGGAAAGTCCGAACACCGCAGGACACGATGCCGCGTAACCCCGGTTCCGCCGGGGATACACTCGGGCAGTCCACTCGCGAGGGTGGGTTGACGGAAAGTGCCACAGAAAATAAACCGCCACGGCTTCGGCCGGGGTAAGGGTGAAAAGGTGGGGCAAGAGCCCACCGCGCCAAGCGCAAGCAAGGCGGCACGGCAAACCCCATCGGGTGCAAGGCCAAATAGAGGGCACGGGGCGGTCCGCCCCCGAATCGGAAACGGTTCAAGCCCCGGGTAAGGCCGCAACAGATAAATGATCCTCTCCGCGGGGCAACCCGCGCAGACAAAATTCGGCTTACAGCCCTTCCAAGGT
>JAPKDK010000180.1 GCA_028872645.1 Verrucomicrobiota bacterium | reverse complement strand
TCATCAAAGTTGTGGGCGTTGGCGCTGCCCATGGAGGCGGTCAGCAGCGTGGTCGTCTGGTCGAATAGCGACTCGTTGCCCACCTTGCGTTTTTTCATCGTGGTAAGCGCACCACTGATGCGTTTGAGGATCGCGTGCTCCAGCACCAGTAACTTCTTGATCTTCTCGGGCTTCTGACCGTGGTGGGAGAAGTCGTGGTAGTTGCCGCTGATGTCCGGCCCCTTGAAACCTTCCCAGAACGGAATCTGGACCGTGACGGCGCGCGTGGAGTCGGTTTGCAGGGCCAATACGGCCAGATCCAGCAAGGCACCCACGTAATCGTCCACCGACTTGCGGTCGAAGTCCTCGAGTTCGTAATCCACTGACGGCTTGGAGCGCTCGGCCCAGTAGGCACGACGTTTTACGGTCTGCTCCACCTCACGCACGGAGGTGAGGTATTCATCTATCTTTGCGCGGTCAGTGGCGTTGAGCCGTTTTTCCATGGACTTAGCCTGGCGAAACACAGCGTCAAGAATGCTACGGTCCTCGGCGAGGATCTGCTGCTGGGTCTGCTCGTTTTCATTGACCTGGAAGAGCAGGTTAAAAATCTTTCGAGGTGAATCGATCTGGTGCACGGGCAGCCCATGCTTGTCCCACGCGATCTGGGAAAAATCTAGGTTCTCGCCCGCTTGGAACACCAGCGAACGAAATCGCGTCTCATTTCCCAGCATCCCGGCCACCGCCTGATCGATGGAGATGCGGTTCTTGCGACGCAGCTTGTTAAAGTAACCGGATAAAATACCGACACAAGGCGTGTGTCCGAAACCGTTTTGCACGGCGGGATTTCGCAGTCCACTGTATACCTTCAGGTGTTCAAAGTGGTCAGACAACTCGGCGAGTAACGGCGGCGGCTTCTCGAATGCGCCGTCAGTCTGCGGGATCAGTTCGGGCTGATAAAAGCTGAGGTGGTTGACGATCGTGAGCAACCGCCGCGGCGATTCCGCCTCGGCCACCTGACCGAGGCTCTCCAACCTCGGCAGCAGCAAGGCAATCCCTGCTCCTTTCAGGAACGTACGGCGCTGCATCGCGTTGTTGGTCTGTGAAACCATCGGCAAAAAATCACAGCATGGGGACCCTCGGAAGTAAAGCCAAAGCCCCCCCTCAGTTTTTCTTCCCCTTCAATGTCATCAGATAAGCCATCTCACCCAGCGCTTAGGCTAATCAGGATTTGAGAAACTCTCCAGCCCAAACCCACAAACCGCTCTGAATGGCTCCTTTAGTTCCGACCGCCTACTTTACCTTAGTGACATACGCATAAAACGCACCCATGGGGACACCGTCTGCATCGGTAAACTTGGCCCACAGTTCATCGCGACCGGGCTTGAGCTTCAGCTCAAAGGTTACGCTCTTAGCCCCCTGCTTCACCGGCAAGGCGAGCTCCTGCCCGCCCAGTTTTAGGTGAGCCTTGACTGCTCCAAAGAATTTACCCGGATGCGCACGAAAAGGAGTTACCCCGGGCACATCCGCACCTGCTTTTAGTTCAGCAGTAATGGACGCTCCCGATTCCTTGGGCCAGCGGCGCAATTCCACTGTGTAGTTACCCGCACGCTTTACATCTACCGCCCAAAACCCGGTATTGCCAGGCTTCTTCTCGGCATTGCGGATATGCCGCTGGTTCCAGGGTGTACTGCCATCAGCAATCCAATCGTGACAGGTTAAGGTCACCGGGTTGGCCAACGGCGCATCAGCTCCCAAATAAATGGCAGTCGGCTTACCAAAAGTCGGCACGATCTCCTCCCACCATGCATCGTAAAACTTGGTGAGTCGCGAAACCACTTTCGAATTTGCACTGGCAATATTCTTCTTTTGGCCCGGGTCAGCATTAATATCATAGAGCTCTTTGCCATTCACCAATCTCCATTGATCGGTCATCACCGAGCTCTTGCGCCACTTGATGGGATCGCGCACACGCTGTGAATCGGTAATCAGGATGCGGTCAGGCCAGTTACTCTCCTTGCCTTCAATCAAGGGACGGATATTGACACCATCAAACTTCACTCCCTTGGGGGATGGCACATCGCAGTAGTCAATCAACGTCGGAACAATGTCCACGTAGGAAGTGATCATGTTCACATCACGTCCCTTGTTGAGTCCACCTTTGGGCCAGTGCATGAAAAATGGGACACGGTGGCCACCATCATACTCGCTCCCCTTACGGCCGCGCATGCCATTATTGTGAACGTTCGCGCCGCTGGAGGTGCCATTGTCGGTCGTGAAAATGAAGATGGTGTTCTCGGCCAGTCCTTTCTTTTTCAGAAACGCACGCATCTGGCCCACGTTGTGGTCAATATTGGCAATCATCCCGAAGAAGTTGCCCACGTTTACCCCCTGTTTGGTGTAAGGCGCACTGAATTTCTCCGGCGAATGCATCGGGCCGTGCGGCGCATTGGTGCAGAGGTATACAAAGAAAGGTTTGTCATCATCTTTGACCTTGTTGATGAAACGCTTGGCGTAATCAAAGAAAACATCGGTACAAAAACCCTTGGCCGGCACGGCCTTGCCATTGTGGAAATAGGAGCCATCAAAGTAGGCGTTATCCCAGAAGTCAGGCGTTTGGCCCACCCCGCCACCGCCATGCCGCAGCACCTCCTGAAAACCACGATCTTCGGGGCGGTAAGGATAGTTATCTCCCAAGTGCCATTTGCCAAACATGCCGGTGTGGTAACCGCCATCGCCCAATATCTTACCAATGGTCACCTCGTTGGCCCGCAGCATGGAGCGGCCCATGATGGTGTGCCACACACCCGTACGGTTGGTCCAGTGGCCGGTGATGAGGGCAGCACGGGAGGGCGAACAGGTGGGTGCCACATGATAGTCAGTCAACCGCACGCTTTCTGAATGGAGTTTATCCAGATGAGGCGTTTTAAGAACTGGGTTGCCATGGCAGGAGAGATCGCCATAGCCCTGGTCATCAGTAATCACCAGAACCACATTCGGCCGCTTCGCCGCCTGAATGGTGGCTACAGCAACTAGGAGAGTGCAAAGGATAAACAATTTTTTCATATGATTTAGTTTAAATTAATTTTTAGATTACTTTTTATTTTTAGAATTTTTTCTGGCGGGGCGGCGGGGATCACCTTCAAGATAACTGGTGCGCCGCACCACTTCCCCACCCTTAAATTTTAAATCAAGCTTTGAAGAATCAAACCTGTACCCCTTGTAATCGCGCAGGTAAACCACCGCATTAAAGGCGAGCATGAGTTCCTGCTCGGTGGTGGCATTATTGAGAACACTTAAGAGTGCCGGCATAGGGTCCATCGCTTTGATGCTGCCCAAGAATTCAGCCGCGCGCATCCGAACCATCAGGTTTTTATCGCCGAGCAAATTCTTGGCATCGGGCACCAATGCCTTGGCCGCTTCCCCATGCACGGCGGCGGTAATACAACCCCAATAACGTTCCCACGGATTGTCTGAAGCCATCGCCTTGGCCAAGGAACTCTTGGCTTCAGCAAACGGCACCACCGCTAAATCGGAAATATCTGCCAGTCGATTTATTTCCTCAGCGTGTTTTTTTCCATAGGCCACCCCGTTACCAAGAGCGGCTTTCACCATGTGGCTTTCAGGGTAGAAACTTAAGTCATTCACTGCCCGCAGCTTTTCCTTCATGGCTTCACGCATCTGACCCAATACCTTCGCGTGCTTGGGATTGTTGGCGAGGTTCTTTACTTCATGCGGGTCGGCTTCCACATCAAAGAGCTGCTCAGCTGGTCGGCGCTGGTGAAACTGACTTTGAACCGCATTCAGCTTGCCCGCCTTGAAGAGCTCCCGCCACTCGGTATAGGCGAGCATTTTGTAACGGTAATTATTCTGCAAAGCATCCGGATAGAATCCCTGCAAATTGCGGATGTAGGTGTACTTGCCTTTGCGCATGAAGCGCACCAAATCATATTTCTCATCAAACCGGTCGGCATAGCCGAAGGTTTCATCACGCCCTGACAAATCCTTGGCGCTGATACCCTCACCTAGAAACGGTTTCCCATCGGAGAGCGGGTTTGCCTTCAAGCCGGCCAAGTGCAACACGGTGGGCCCAAAATCGATGAAGCTCACAAAACCGTCCGTGCGCGTGCCTCGTTCATGATCCACCAAGTGTTTGAAATTGGCAGGAATGCGTACCACGAGCGGCACGTGTAATCCGCTTTCACAGGCGTAGCCCTTGCCACGTGGCAGAACGCCTCCATGGTCTCCAAAATAAAAGATAAACGTATCCTCCAGTAACCCATCCTCTTCGAGCTTCTTCACCACACCGCCCACTTGCTGGTCAATTACCTGCATGCGGTCCAGATACCGCGCGTGGGTGTAGCGGAAAGTTGGCGTGTCAGGAAAATAGGGGGCCAGCTTGACCTTGGCCGGATCATTCTGGGTCTTTTCATTATCCAACACTCGCTGAGGAAAGTGCAGGGAGCTTTCATGCGATTGGGCAAAGGATTGCATGTGGAAAAATGGTGTGTCCTTATTTGGTCGCGCGCGCCACGCGGCGTTGGCCGGACCCTTGTCCCATAACTCTTTCATATTGTGCACAAAGTTGTAGTCCGTTTTGCGTTGATTGGTGGCGAAATAGCCATTGGCCCGCAACATGGCACTCCACGGCTTGTAACCCGGAGGCAGCTTTGCCATCGCTGACTTGCGGTGATACTGGAACCCGCCGCGTGGCGCCAACATGGCCGTAGCCAGCGTGGAGCGGGCCACCGAACAAACCGGGCTATTGGAGAACGCGTGGTTAAAGGTCAGCCCGTCCTTTGCCAAAGCCTCGATATTGGGAGTGCTGGCACCATAACCATAAAGTTTAAGGTAGTGGATGGAGTTATCCTCTGAGACCAGGAAGACAACATTGGGCCGTTTGGCCGCCTCCGCACTACTGACCAGAGCCAGAAGTGCGCACAAAGAAAAAATCAATTTACGCATGAGAATGGATTCGGGAGCGATTGAACCTCTAAACGAGCGATCGGTCAATCGTACACAGAGATCCGTTTTTCATTGTGTCGGATGACAATCTCCAGTCAGGCCGAAATCACTTTTTCTTTTCCGGGATTCCTTTGCCGGTTGCCGTTTCAATGAACTCGTTTTGCTTGGCAAGCCACAGCTTCTCCAATTTTTTCACCTTGAGCGGGAACTGCGTAGCAAGGTCTCGGGTTTCGGCCCGATCCTTAGCGAGATCGAAAAGTTCCCACGGCTTATCCTTAGCGGCCACCAATTTCCAATCCTGCACGCGAACAGCTCGATTTCCATCGTGTGACCACCAAAGATATTCACGCTCGATTGTATTATTCTTAGCAAATACAGGAATCAAACTTTTGCCGGGAGCGGTGGGCACGAGCTGGTCCTTTCTAGATGCCTTGGCTCCAGCTAATTCGAGGATGGTGGGAACCACGTCGATGGCATGACCCGGGCTGTGGCGCAGTTCGCCGCGTGCCTTGATCCCCTTGGGCCAGTGCGCCACCAACGGCGTGCAGGCCCCTCCTTCATGCACCCAGGTCTTGTGCATGCGAAATGGTGTGTTGCAGGTGGTTGACCAACCCGCGCCTAGGCACAGGTAGGTGTAGGCCGATCCCAACGGAGCCTTCGGGTCATGCCCGTCGCCCCGCACCATGAGCTCGGCGCTGGCACCGTTGTCGGACAGAAAGAGAACAAGAGTGTCGTCATAGGCCTTCATGGTCCGCAATTGATCGAGTACCCGTCCGATCGCCCGATCCATGGAGTCAACCATGGCGGCGTGGACAGCCATCTTGTCGGCTTGAAAGGCTTTTTGCTCAGTGGTCAGGCTATCCCATGGCACGGGATAACGCACTTCCCCCGCTCCGAGTGTCTTGTAGGCGTCGGGAAAGTGATAGGGTGGGCCCACCTTACGCTCGACCTTTGAAAGTTCACCTTCCGCGAGACCCAGTTTCTTCTGCTTTTGCCAGCGTGCTGCCCTTATTTTGTCCCAGCCCTGAAGGTAGCGTTCGCGATAACGTTCGATGTCCTTGGGCAGGGCGTGAAGAGGGAAGTGCGGTGCGGTGAAGGCGAGGTAGTGAAAGAAGGGTTTGTCAGTATGCTGATCAGCGTGTTCCTTCAAAGTGGCGACGGCATGGTCGGCTATGGCGTCAGTGACATAAAACTTCGGACTGATCGG
>JAPKDK010000179.1 GCA_028872645.1 Verrucomicrobiota bacterium | reverse complement strand
GGATCCAATGCTTGCGCATTTTGCCGGAAATATGCGCGAGGACTTCGTGGCCATTGGCCAGTTTAGCCATAAACATAGTGCCGGGCATTACCTTTGAAATTACGCCTTCGAGTTGTATGGGTTCTTCTTTCGCCATGTGGGAAAGCGCGCACCTTGCCGGTGGGGGCAAGTGAAAGCAAGCCAAACCCACCCACAAAGTACACAAAAAAACCAGCCCCGCGAAGGGCCGGTTGTGAAATGTTTTTGAATGAGATAAGGTTACTTCTCGCTCGGGCTATCTTTGGCGGCGGCCAGTAATTTCATGACTTTTTCCTCAAGGTTGTGGCGGGCGTTCATGTCTACCAAGTTTCCGTTGGTGTCGATCAGCCACATGGCGGGGATGCTGCGGATGCCAAACTCTTTGGCGATGGTGTTGCTCCAGCCTTTGCCGTCGAAGTGCTGCGGCCAAGACATACCCTTTTCGGCCACGAACTCGGTGAGCGTGTCTTCCTTGCTGTCGAGAGAAATACCGACAATCTCAAAACCTTTTTTGTGGAGCTTGGCGTAGGTCTTTTTGACGTTGGGAATTTCCGCAACGCACGGACCGCACCAGGTTGCCCAAAAATCGATGAGCACTACTTTGCCTTTCATTTTGGAAAGGTCGACCTTGCGTCCGTCCACGGCGGTGAATTTGATGGCAACGGGATTGCCGAGGGCATTCATTTTTTTCAGCTCGGCCTTGGCGCGATCAGTAATGCGGGCGAATTTCTCGTCCTTTAAGCCGGCCAGTTCGGTGATGATTTTATTTTTAAGTTTTTCGTCCGAGCTCATTGATGCGGCTTCCAGCATCATGGCGCGCGGGCCGACTTCCGATGGGAATTGCTTGGCGAGTTCGCGGGCGCCCTTGAGGTAGGCGGCCATGGCCCCGTCGCGATCCTTCGACATCATAGGGCGAATCTTCGCGATCAATTCTTTAGCGGCATCGCTAAACGTAGGTTTTTTGTCTTCAGCAGAAACTGTGAGGCTGAACATAAGCGCCGCCACAAAGGACATGCGCAGGAGGTTTTGGATTGTGTTTTTCATAGTTTAAACCTTTCAGGTAAACGGCAAGCCTACCTCATTTCAGGCGGTTGGCCAGTTTTATTAAGCGGTTTCCTTGAGGGTTTTGAGTCCGTCGCCTTTGAGGTGCATCGTCTGCGTGGGGTAGGCGAACTCGAGGCCCATCTCTTCGACGACTTCCATTATTTTCAAATTCACGCGCTGGCGGGTTTCCAAATAATCTTTCCAAACCGTGGTGGCGGCGAAGTAATACAGGAACACATCCAGTGAGCTGGGGCCAAAATCAGTGAATTGCACTAGCATATAATCCTGATCCACGCCTTCGTCTTCTTGCAAAAGTTTTTCGACTCGCTTGATAAATTTCCGGATTTGATCGGGCTTGGCATCGTACGTCAAACCGAGGGTCATCTTGATGCGGCGTTTGGGCATTTCGGACCAGTTCTTGATTGTCTCGGTGGCGAGCGTGCCGTTGGGGACGGTCATTAGCGTTTTGTCGAACATCCGAATCTTGGTGCTTCGGAATCCAATCTCCTCCACGTCGCCATCGATGCCGCTGCCCACGGTAATCCAGTCGCCCACTTTGTACGGTCGATCAGATAGAATATTTACCGTGCCCACGAGGTTGGCCACTGAATCCTTTGCCCCCATCGAAAACGCCAGTGCGCCCACACTGAGCAGCGCGGCGAGGCCGGTGATATTCACGCCGATGGTCGCCAAAATCGTAAGGCCACCCACAATGACCACCATGATGCGCAGCGCCTTTTTGATGAGCGGTACGAACTGTCCCTTCATGCCCGCATCTTTGTGGGAAACCAGTTCATCGAGGTAATGGGCCACCACATCCACCAAGCGATACACGCCCCAAATTAACACGATGCCGAGAAAGATCGTGTAGCTTTTGCCGATCACGGCAGCCGGGAAATTGGCAAGATTGAAGACCAACAAAAACGCCGCCACATGAATCGCGCCAATCATCACAAAGGCGTTCACTGGCTTGATAATGGCTTCGAACAAAAGGTCGTCCCATTCCGCCTCGGTTTTTTGCACGAAAGCAGTAATTTTTTTCTCGATGTATTTGATGACGATTCGCTTGATGATTAATCCGGCGAGGATCGCCAGAAAAGCGGCAACGAATTGCCATGCTGAAATTCCCATGATCTTTTGGCCGAGATTTCTCTCGAGTGTCTGCACCCATTCGGAATCGCCGAGGGTATTCTTGTAGCCCTCGGTTTTTTGTGTGGCCACATCGTTTATGCTTGTGGCGGCGGCAATGGGGCCGATGGTGAAGATGAATAGTAACGCCAAAAGGGCGATTCGGGAAAGCCAATGGTTCATGGCGCGCTAGTGTGCAGTTATTGATTTGCGGGTCAAGCCTGAGCCGAACCCGTCAAAACCCACTTCGCCAGTGCGAGCAGGAAAAAGAATCCCGCCACATCGGTGACCGTGGTGATCAAAATACTCGATCCCAATGCGGGATCCAGCCGGAAAAATTTCAATGCAAAAGGAATAAGCACCCCAAAGAGCGCGGCGGCCAGCAGATTGAGCACCATCGCCGAGCCCACCACAAGGCCAAGGATCGCGCCGGTTTCAGAGGACATTCCAAATTTTGGCGCGATCAAATAACTGACCAATCCGACAATGAGGCCGATGATCGTGCCGATCAATAATCCCAAAAGCAATTCTTTAAACAACGCCTTGCGACCGTCTCCTGGCGACAGTTCTCCTAGAGCCATATCGCGCACGATGACGGTCACCGTTTGCATTCCTGCGTTGCCGCCCTGGCTGGCGATGATAGGGAGGAAGACTGCGAGCACGATAAACTCTTTGATCGTTCCCTCGAACAGGCCTACCACCACGCCGGCGAGACAGGCGGTCAGCAGGTTAACGAACAGCCACGGCAAGCGCCGCTTGAAAGATTGCGTCCACGGCGTGAGCGTGCGCTCTTCACCATCGAGGCCCACCATCTTCTGCATGTCCTCGGTTTGCTCGTCGATGGCGATGGAGAGTACGTCGTCGCCCGCGATGATGCCGGCCATATGGCCTTCCTCGTCCAGCACGGGCAGCCCAAGAAAATGATAGTGCTCAAATCGCCGCACGACTTCCTCTTGATCATCGGTGACGCGGACGTACCTTACCTCGCGGTCCATTATGTCGGAAACTTTCACTTCGTCATCGGAAAAAATAAGGTCGCGAATGGACACCACGCCGACGAGTTTTTTTTCTTTGTCGGTGACGAATAGGTAATTGATGTCCGAACGCTTTTGCTCGCGATGTTTTTGGCGGATGCGCCGGTGGCCTTCGCCCACGGTTTGATGCGCGCGTAGCGTGATGAACCGGTCGTTCATGATGCCGCCGGCGCTGTCCTCGGGATACTTCAGCAGCGTCTTGGCGGCGGCGGCCTCCTTCGCGCCCATCTTGCGCAGCAGACGCGCGCGAGCGGTTTCCTCCAGCTCGCCCAACACGTCGGCCGCTTCCTCGGCGTACATCGCGTTGAGCAGCGGCACCAGTTTGGTCTGCGGAAATTCTTCAAGAAGATCGGCGAGGATTTCATCCTCCAATTCGGTGAGCGCGGCGGAGGCATTTTTCACCGGCAACTCTTGCAGAATATGGCGCGCCTCTTTGGCATCTATGCGTTGCAACCGGTCGGCTAAATCCGCCGGGTGTAGCGCAATGAATTCTTCAAGGTAAACTGGAGTGGTGTCAGGCATGGTTCAAGCTCCGCAGAGCGGTTGATAGTAGCGGAAAATCAGCGAAATACAAGCCGACAATATCAACCGCCTGCGACGATGCGGACAATTTCAAGGCGATCATCCGGCGCGAGTTCGCGTGCGGCAAAATTCGAAGGTGGCACGGCTTCGCCATTCAATTCCACAACGACGCTGCGGGGCGATTGGTTTTGCGAAATGAGAAACTGCTCCAGTGTGCAGGGGAGTTCCACCGGCACCTCGCTGCCATTAGCGATCAGCGTGCCCGCCATCAGGACACCGTGAGCAGCGCCACTTCCGGACGGCAGTTGAGGCGCACGCCGTGAAGATTGCCTACGCCTTTGCTAATGTGCAGCCAGCGGTCATCGATGCGATGTAGTCCGCGCACGAATTTTTTATTCTTAACCGGCGCCAGCGGGGCGCCCAGTCCGGGCAGGTAAAGCTGGCCGCCGTGCGTGTGGCCACTGAGCATGAGTTGCCAAGGATGCGCGGCGAGTTGGTCTTTGGTGTCCGGATTGTGCGAGAGCAGCAGGGTGGGGCGGGTGGTGTCGATTCCATCGAAGGCGGTTTCCGGTTCACACTCGTGGTTCCATAAATCGCCCACGCCAACGAGATTGATTTCATTACCGTTGAGGGTCGCCGTGGTGTGTTCGTTGTGGAGGAGTTGGATTTTTGCAGTATTCAACAACTCGCGCACCTCTGCGGAGTCGCCGTTGCCGAGCTTCATTTTGCCTTCCGCCCACGAGCCACCATCGTGATTGCCAAGGCAGGCAAAGGTGGGCGCAGCGGCGGAGAGTTGCGAAAGCACTTCGGCGTATTCCGCGTAGCGTTTGTATTTCCACGTGATGAAATCACCAGTCACGCAAATGAGATCCGGCTGCAAATCGAGCCCCATCTTCAATGCACGGCGCAGGTACGCGAGGCTCACCACTTTGGAGGCGTGCAAATCCGAAAGATGCAAAACCTTGATGGGCGTTTTTAGTGCGTGAGGTTGGTCTAGCTTCACCTCGCGGCGGTTTACTTCAAGCCAGCCGCTCTCCCACAGGCGCATGTAGGCGTAGCCCGCGCCCATCGCGGCCAAGCCGCCGCCGGCTGTGCCCAGCAGGAACCTCCGGCGTGTAGTGCGGTTTTCCCAATATTGGCGGAGGCGCTTAATCATGGGCGGGCGGAAATGATACACCCGTGTTTCACGCCGTCAAGGCCGTGTCCCAATCTTTCCAAACCGGCTCGTAACCCTGCGCACTGATTTGCGCGGCCACGGCTTGGGGGGTGCGTTCGTCGGCGATTTCGAATTGTTGCGTGGCTCCTTCGCTGGATTGCTCGGCTAATTCCACGATGCGGCCGCGCTCGGTGTGATGGAGATTCTCGCGGCCCGCGCCGGTGTAGCCGCCCGGTTCCGTGTGGCTGCCCGCGCTCATCATCGTGATCCCCAGCGGGATGAGCCCATCGCGCAGCGCTGCCGGTTCACGGGTGGACAACACAAGCCCAACGTCCGGCAGGAAAATACGCAGCGCGCAAATCAACTGCGTCAGCTCGCGATCGCTCAACGTTTCGCGCGGCTCAAAACTCCCCGCGCACGGGCGCAGTCGCGGCAGCGAAAGCGTCACTTGCGCCTTCCAACAATGCCGCAGCAACCATTGCGCGTGCGCGGCCAGCGCGATCGCTTCCGCTCGCCAATCGCTCAGGCCGAACAGCGCGCCGATGCCCAGCCGTCGGAAGCCCGCTGCGTACGCGCGCTCGGCCGTGGCCAGGCGCCAATCGAAATCGCGCTTCGGTCCTGACGTATGAAATTCCGCGTACGCCTCGCGGTCGTACGTTTCCTGATACACCACCAAGCCCTCCGCGCCCGCTTCGGCCAGCGGCCGGTACTCCGCCTCCTCCATCGGGCCCAATTCCAACGAAAGGCTCGGCACCGATTCGTGCAGCGCCGCCACGCAGTCGCGCAGGTAGCCATTGGAGATAAACTTCGGATGCTCCCCCGCCACCAGCAGCATATTGCGAAAGCCCTGCGTTGCCAGCGCGGCTGCCTCCTGCCGCACATCGTCCAGCGAAAGCGTCACGCGCAGGATCGCGTTATCGCGCGAGAACCCGCAGTAGCTGCAATTATTGATGCACTCATTGGAAAGATAAAGCGGCGCGAACAACCGGATCGTTTTGCCAAACCGCTGCTGAGTAATGCTGCGCGACCTTCCCGCCAGCGCCTCCAAATGACTCGCCCCCGCCGGCGAAATTAAATGCGCAAAATCCCGCAACGTCGGTCGGCCCGCGTGCACACTATCCAAAACCACCGGCTCCTCCGCCTCCAAAGCCACCTTCCGTAGCCCCGCCACATCCAGCTCATTAAACTCATCCAAAAAAGTCACGCACCGAGCCATAAGGCAAAGAACTCCGCCTGTCCAGCCGTTGGCATCAT
>JAPKDK010000178.1 GCA_028872645.1 Verrucomicrobiota bacterium | reverse complement strand
AAGGGCAGCAAGGAGAAGTGTTTTATTACATGGTTGCCCAAGCACGGCTACACCGTAGCCAGTATTTCCTACCGCTTAAGCAGTGTAGCGAAGTTTCCTGCCCAACTACATGATTGCAAAGGAGCAGTGCGATGGCTGCGCGCCAATGCCAGAAAATACGGTTATAACCCCAAAAAAATATTTGTTGCCGGAGCCAGTGCGGGCGGGCATCTGACAGCCTTGATGGCCACGACGGCGGGCCATGAATTATTGGAAGGCAAAGTTGGAGGGAACCTAGATATGTCTTCTTCTGTTCAGGGAGCTATTGATTATTTTGGGGCGACCGATTTCATTTTAAGAAGTAAAACCCAGCCCTCTCGGGCCAACGAAAAAGGTTCCGTAGTTTATAAACTCCTCGGCGGTGGAGCGGATAAAAAAGTTGCAGCAGCAAAGCTGGCCTCAGCTTGCTATCATGTAAGCAGGGATGACCCGCCTCTGCTGGTGTTTCATGGAACGCAAGACCGAACGGTTCTTCTGGATCAATCCCAAGCCATCGTGACAGCTTACAAGAAGGCTGGGTTGCCGATAAAGTTCCACATCATTGAGGGGGCAAGCCATGGAGGCAATAGTTTCTACAGCGGCGAAAATGCAAAGCGACTCCTAGGATTTCTGAAGTGTAGAATCGAACACAAGGTCAAGAAATGACTCACACACCCTATAAGTTCAGTTTTTTTGCAGTATTAATTGGTTTTGTAATGTTTCAAACATACGACGGATCCGCATTGTTCAGATGCGAAAGATGAAATAATTCCTCTATTTAGCATGATCGAATTGATCGACACCAATACCACGTTGAAATCCTTGCCTGAGCTAAAGGCTCACTTGGATTTAGCGAAACGTCTTGAGCTTCCCATTCATCCGGATCCGAGAAAAAACTGGGACAACCTCAAAGCAGCATTGCTCTTTGCCTCTCAATTCGAACCCACATCCCGGATTTTGGATGCTGGAGCAGATAAGGAACCCACATCCGTTTTTCTCCCCACAATGCGCCAGCTTCTGGGTTGCGAATTGTTTGGCATGAATCTGAATTACGAACAGGAGCGCGAAACGATTGATCATATTTCATATGTTCGTGGAGACATTTCAACAACCCCTTTTCCCAACGCCTATTTTGATGGCATCACCAGTTTAAGCGTCATTGAGCACGGAGTTAATATCGACGCGTATTTCAGTGAAATGTCTCGCTTGCTCCGACCCGGTGGACTGTTGTTGACTTCAACAGATTATTGGCCCGACAAAATTCAAAATAAGGGAAAAATAGAAGCATACGGACAACCTGTTTTCATCTTTAGTCAGCTGGAAATAGAGCAGACCCTTAGTCAAGCTGCTCAACACGGTTTGCATCCAACTGGTGGAATCGATTTTAACGTTCAAAATAAAACCATCAGTTGGCTTGGCTTTGAATATACATTTATTATTTTCACACTTCAAAAGTGCTAGATCAGCGGGCCGCATCGCGGATACAAATTTAGCGTGTATGAGGGCGGACTGCGGGTACCATTGATCGCGCATTGGCCGAAGGGGATCAAGGCCGGCGGCACGAATCATGCTCTGGTGGGCCTGTGTGATCTTATGGCGACCTTTGCTGAGTTGAGCGGGACCAAGCTCACACCGCAACAGGCGCCTGACTCCATTAGTTTTGCGCCGCTCTTGAAGAACCCGAAAGCAAAGGGCGTACGTGAGAATCTGGTGATGCAATCCATTGGACCGTTCGTGGTGCGTGATGGGGATTGGAAACTTTGCCTGTGCCCCGGCAGCGGTTCGCACGGCAAGTATGGCAACACACCCGGCATGGATGACGCGTGGCGCGCGAAGCTCAAGGAATTTGGCAAGACGCCCACGTGGAAGGACATCGTGAAGGCGCCGATCGTGCAGCTTTTCAACGTGACCAACGATCCGCACGAGGATCACAATCTTGCGGCGAAACATCCGGAGCGCGTGGCGCGCATGGTGGCGTTGCTGCGCCGGCAAATCGCCAACGGACGCAGCACGCCGGGGCCCAAGCTCGCCAACGGCCGGCCGCGCATTAACATCAACCCGCGCCTGCCGGATTTTGTGCGGAAGCAGTTGAAGTGAATCACGTGTGATGCCACGATGTGCGGGATGCGTATTTGTATCGGCATTTTGATTTTGCTGCTGGTTGCCCCAATCGTTTCCGCCGCGGAGTGGAATCAGTTTCGTGGGCCGAACGGCTCCGGCGTAGCGGTCAACGCCAAGCCGCCTGTGAATCTCGACCCCTCACGGCCAGCCTGGAAGGTGGCTGTGCCGGTGGGGCACTCGTCACCGGTGTTGTGGGGTGGCAAGCTGTTCCTGACCGGCGTGGTCAATTCGCGGCTGGTCACTCTGGCGTTCGACAAGGCCACCGGCAAAAGACTCTGGGCGCGTCAGGCGCCGCAGGTGCCGCTGGAGCGAGTGCATCAGGCCAGCAGCCACGCTGCGCCCACGCCGGTGGTGGACAAGGACCATGTATACGTCCACTTCGGCTCGTTCGGCATGCTGTGCTACAACCACGATGGCAAGGAGCTTTGGCAAAAGAAACTGCCCGTGCCACGCACGCTGTACGGAACGTCGTCCTCTCCCATTGAGTATGAAAAGCTTATCATTTTGGTTTTGGATGATGACAATAACCTTCCCCGCAGCCGCCTGAGCCGCTCCAAGGTCATCGCCATCAACAAGACCAACGGTAACACCAAATGGGAAACCCCGCGCCCCTTCCAGCGCAGCGGCTGGTCCACCCCCGTTATCCTGCGCCACCCCGCTGGGGCTGAGCTGGTGGTGTTGGGCAACGGGCGCTTGTGCGGCTACGCGCTGCCGGGCGGGCGTGAGCTTTGGCACGTGACGGGGTTTTCGCGCGAGACGATTTCCGCGCCGGTGGTCGCCAATGGCATGGTGCTGGCCTCTGCCTCGCGCCGGGGCGGCGGCGGCAATGACAAGGTGGATCCGAAACCGTTCTGGAAGTCAGTAATTCATTTCGACCAAAACAAGGACGGCAAATTGCAGCGCAAGGAAATGACCGGGCACTTCACATTCCCCTTCCGCCCGGAGCTGCCGTACGGACACCCAGGCTACGGCATGCCGCTGCCCAAGGACCCGCCCCAACGCGCGCGCCGACTGGACGGCATCTTCGGCTGGTTGGACAAAAATCGCGACGGCGACTGGACGCGCGAGGAGTTCACGGCCAATTTCTCGCACGGCAGCGGCAAGCCCATGCTCATTGCTGTGAAGCCCGGCGGGCGCGGCGACATCACCCGCACGCACCTCGCGTGGGAATACAACCGCGGCATCCCGGAAATCCCCTCGCCGTTGGCACACGAAGGGCGCGTGTACATGGTCCGCAGCGGCGGCATCCTCACCGTCGTGAACGCCACCTCCGGCAAGCCCCTCTACAGCGAACGCATCGGTGCTTCTGGCCAATACAGCGCCAGCCCCATCCTCGCCAACGGCCATCTCTACCTCGCCTCCGAGCCCGGCCAAATCACCGTGGTGGAGGCCGGCGATGAACTGGAGGTGGTGCATCAGGTTCGGCTCAACGACTTCATCTACGTCTCGCCCGCATTTGATGCTGATACCCTTTACGTCCGCAGCGCAAAATCCCTCTGGGCATTTAGGCTCAAAAAATAAGTGTAGGGGTCAGGGTTATTTTAATTGCCTGTTGAGGATGAGTTACTAAAATTGCGGTGCTGAACCTTGTGTTCGCATGGATAACGGCCATATGAATCACGTATCAAAAAACAGGTTTTCAAGGCGTCAGTTGCTTCAGGTCGGGGGCATTGGAGCACTGGGGTTGTCGCTGCCGGATTTCCTTCTGGCTGAGAAATCTCAAAAGGCGTTTGGCTCGGCCAAATCGTGCATCTTCATCCACCAGTACGGAGGGCTGAGCCAACTGGATTCGTGGGACATGAAACCGGAGGCGCCACAGGAGATCCGTGGGCCGTACAAACCAATTAAAACCGCTACTCCGGGATTCCACGTTTGCGAACTGATGCCCAAATTGGCCAAGTTATCGGAGCAGTATGCGGTCATTCGCTCGATGACCCACAAGGTCGCGGAACACAAGCTGGCAAACTCCATGTTGCTCGCCGGCCGTGCACAACCCGCAGCGGATGACCCATCATTCGGAGCCATGATTGCCAAACTGCGTCCCTCAAAGGCGAGTATCCCAGATCACATGTGGTTGCAAAAATTTGGCGGAGGTGCCGCTCCTCCAGATCACACGTACCTGACTGGCGGCCACTTGGGCATGGCCTATGCCCCTATGCTGATTGGAAAAAACCATGATGATAACCCGGCTTCGGAAAATTTTCGGGTTCGCGCATTTGATGCGCCGGATGATGTCTCGGCACAGCAACTGAACACGCGTCGCAATCTTTTGGAAGCGGCGCAACGACTTTCTCCCGTCGGAAGCACGTCGGAATTTGATTCCTTCGAAACCCATCAGCGCAGATCCATTGATCTGCTGAACGGCAAGGAAGCCAAGGAAGCGTTTAAAATTGAAAACGAAAGCGCCCGGGTTCGTGATCGCTATGGCAGAAACCCCCTGGGCCAGAACCTATTGCTCGCTCGCCGCTTAATTGAGGCAGGCGTGCGGCTGGTCAATGTCGCTGCGTGGACAGGCCTGGCCAAGGGCGAAAAATTTGTCAGCGTTGAAACTTGGGATATGCATGGAAACGCCGACGTGGGCATTTTCGAGAACGGCTGGAACGGATTGCCATTTGCATTGCCTCGGACCGATCAGGCGGTTGCAACATTGATTGAGGACCTTCGCGAAAGAGGATTGCTTGATTCGACGCTGGTCGTGCTCGTGGGCGAATTTGGCCGTGCGCCAAAAATCAGCAAGGGCGCCAAACGCATCGGCCGCAATCATTGGCCCCAATGCTACTCCGCAATGCTTGCGGGCGCGGGGATTCGAGGAGGAAGTGTTTACGGGGAATCAGACAAACACGCGGCCTACGTCAAATCCAACCCGGTATCCCTCGAGGATTTCACGGCGACACTCTTCGCCGCAATGGACATCAATCCGGCATCACGACTTGGCCGCGATGGATTCACAGTGCCAGCCAGCACCGGAAATCCGATTGAAGCACTGCTTTAGATGATTTAACTCAGGAACCCCCAGATTCCAATTGGGATAGTGGAGAAAAGAGTAGGATGTGTTTTGGGAATCGAACCCAACGAACATCGAATCCCCCGTTTTCAGGGGAAATACAGCTATCACACTGATCACTCAGAAAACCCTGAGAGACCCAATTCTCCCAATGTTCTCCCTATGTCTCAGTGATATTGGTGTGTGGGATTCTTCGTTTCAGTGAATCTCAGTGTTTCTCAGGAGAATTGGGGAGAACTGTAGGATTGAGACGGAGATCCTCTGAACTTCTCTGAATCAGGATGGTGGGGTAGGATTCTCTAAGAGACGAAAGTATTGATCCCAAGAATTAACCGACCGGTACAAACATTATGAATCCTGTAAGACATTGTTAAACCTATGCTAGGTTTCTTATGTATATATGGATTTCTTTTTTTACCTTTTTGGCTATTTTTTAAAAATCTCAAGATGATCTTGGAAAGAGAAAAAAGCTGGGTGCCAGTGAAGGGTATGATTAAAAATATTCGAATAGAGTATGGTGAGGATTACCATAAACCACTTTGGAATCAACCTGCAGGCGGAATGGGCGACAACACCAAGGTATATTATTGGACAGTCAATTATGATTACAAAGATAAAAATTACTCAAAACAATTTAACAGCAATGCGGACATAATAAGCCGGGTGTTAAATGATAAAAAAGAAGGAGACGAAGTTGATTTAATAGTAGACCCAAACAGTTCTGATCCAGCCACCACTGAGTTTAAGCGAGGTTCGTTTCAGAAAACAATTCTATACTTGTGCTGCCTAGTTTTCGGCGGCCCCATCTTTATTATATTTTTAGGGCATTATAAATATGCTCAAAACAGACAAAATAAAGTATCGAGATAAGTCGGCTTCGTGGGTCTTGTGGTCGAGGCAAACGGCGGGGCGAGAAACTCAACCTCTACCCGTTCACCTTCAACCCTATTTGCTATACCTTAAACGATAATTCACTCATAATCCGCAGATGCGAATACACCTGATACTTACCTTGCTGCTCGGCAGCGTGCTTTCTACGCAAGCCATTGAGCCGTGGAAAACCC